>NZ_CALMCQ010000130.1 GCF_937863175.1 uncultured Meiothermus sp.
AGACTGCCAAACCTTACAGCAATTCGATGGTGTCGGCGGCTACCACCTGCCATCAAAAAGACCAGACCGTTTACCAGCTCGTGTGTTTCTTCGGAGCCAAACTCATACTCGAGAAACTCCTCCGGCGACACCGCGGTTCTGATGGGCGGCTGGGGGCGGGGCATAAGTTCAGGATAGCAAAATCCTTGATAGGAGCAAGCGGGTGTAGCGCTTCGGCAGGCACTTATGACAAAAGTGGAATTTGCCTCTGGTGCGCCCACAAAATAGCCGCGATGTCCTGCTGCGGGGCCAAAGCATCGGATCCACCCAGCAGCGCACCCGACCCTTCAGCGTTGTGTGGAGCCCGCCCTGAGTCTGGCCCTGAGCGTAGTCAAAGGGTCAGGGTGAACCCGACTTATGGTGCCGGTTTCAGGACAAGGGGCCTGGCGCCTGGTATCCTTGACTCGAGCCAAAAAGGAGTACAGAATATAATCTGCGTTGAACCGCAGGAGTAACCCGGCGTTCAGCCACAGCGAGTTCGGGAGGGTGTGAGCCGAGCGGCCTGGAACCGGGTGAAGGGCAGCGGTGTGAAAGACCAGCGCAACTCAAAGGGCCTCGAGGCCAACTCGAGGAACTGGGGTGGAACCGCGAAGGGTTCAGTTTTGAACTTTCGTCCCCAGGCATTCGTGCCGGGGCTTTTTGTTTTCCGGCACAGGTCGGGCCAGGGTTTTGGTTTGCAGCTACCCGCTGTCAGCCCTAAGCCATCGGCGCGACCGAAGGGAGCACACTATGCCTGCCGAAACCATGGAAGAACTGGTCAGTCTGTGCAAGCGCCGTGGGTTCATTTTTCCCGGCTCTGAGATCTATGGGGGGCTACAGGGCACCTACGATTATGGCCCTCTGGGGGTTGAACTCAAGAACAATTTCAAGGCCGCCTGGTGGAAGGCCACCGTCTACGAACGCGACGATATGGAAGGGCTGGATGCCAGCATCCTGACCCATAGGCTGGTACTCTTCTATTCCGGCCACGAGGCCACCTTTGCCGACCCCCTGATTGACAACCGAACCTCCAAAAAGCGCTACCGCCTCGACCACCTGCTCAAAGAGCAGTCCCCGGGGGTGCTGGAAGTGCTCGGCCAGGCCATGGGGCTGCACGAAAGTGACAACCTGGTGGCTCTGGTCTTACGTCTGCTGGCCGAGCCCGACAAGGCCGCCCTGGCTATGAATACCGCCAGGGTGGTAGACCCCGCCGATCACCAGCCGGGCGACTGGACCCCGCCCCGACCCTTCAACATGATGTTCAAGACCAGCATCGGCCCGGTGGCCGACGAGGACTCGTATGGCTATCTGCGCCCCGAGACGGCCCAGGGCATCTTCACGAACTTCAAGAACGTGCTGGACTCCACCAGCCGCCGCCTGCCCTTTGGTGTGGCCCAGATAGGCAAGGCCTTCCGCAACGAGATTACCCCGCGCAACTTCATTTTCCGGGTGCGTGAGTTCGAGCAGATGGAGATCGAGTTTTTTGTGAAGCCCGGTACCGACGAGGAATGGCACCAGCGCTGGCTGGAAGCCCGGCTGGCCTGGTGGGAGGCCCAGGGCATACCGCGTGAGCAGATTCGGGTGCTGGACGTGCCCAAAGAAGACCTCTCGCACTACTCGAGGCGCACCTACGACCTGATGTACAACTACCCCAGCCTGGGTTTCGAGGAGATTGAGGGAATTGCCAACCGCAGCGACTACGACCTTGGCAGTCACACCAAAGGGCAGAGCGAGCTGAACATCCAGGCCAGGGTTCTGGAAAACCAGGACTCCACTGCCAGGCTTGCGGTACAGGATCTGGACACCAAACACTGGGTGGTGCCTTTTGTAATCGAACCTTCGTGCGGGGTAGACCGGGGGGTGCTGGCGGTTTTGTCCGAAGCCTTCACCAGGGAGAAGCTGGAAAGCGGTGAGGAGCGCATTGTGCTCAGGCTCAAACCGCACCTGGCCCCGATTAAGGTGGCCGTCATTCCCCTGGCTAAAAACAAGGAAGAAATTACCGGGTATGCCAGGAAAGTGAAGGCCGACCTGCAAGCGCTGGGTTTTGGGCGGGTGCTCTACGAGGACACCGGAAACGTGGGCAAGGCCTACCGCCGCCACGACGAGGTGGGTACACCCTTCTGCGTGACTGTTGATTACGACACCATTGGCAGGTCGCAAGATGGGAGTACAGCTCTACAGGACACCGTAACGGTGCGTGACCGCGATACCATGCAGCAGGAACGGGTGCAGGTGAGCGAACTGGCGGGGTATCTACTCGAGCGCCTGCACGGCTAAAAACCCCAGGGGGCTACCGATCACCAGCGGGTATGTCGTGACATGAGGCGTATCCCGTACCCCGCTCTGGAACCACCAGATAACGGAAAACCTGCTCGAGTAGGGCTAAAAGTCACTGGTAGGGTGGTAGGGCGATAATATCCTGGGGCAGTAAGAAGGAGGTTGCAGTGAGGAAACTTCTGTTGTTTGGGGCTATCTCGCTACTTGCATTGGCGGGGTGCGGCCCTACCGCCCAACCCAGCTTTACAGCGGCTCTTAGCCCCACCAGTGCAACGGTGTCTCAGGGGCAGTCGGCCTCGACCAGCCTGACCATCACCCCACAAGGCGGCTTTAGCGGAATGGTGAACCTGGCCCTGCAAAGCCCCCCGGAGGGGGTCTCGCTGACGCCTTCCAGTGTGGTGGTTTCGGGCTCTTCGGCCCGTACCATTACCCTCAATATCGCCACCACGGGCTCTACGCCGGTACAATTGCACAACCTCTCGCTCCTGGTCAGCCAGGGCTCGCTCAACCGCACAGTCAGTTTCGACCTGACCGTCAGCGCACAGCCTCAGCCCAACTTCACCGTTAGCCTTAGCCCAACCGCTGGGAGTGCGGTGCAGGGTGGTACTGGCGTTACTGCTACCCTGACCGTGACCCCGCAAAATGGTTTTAGCGGAACGGTCGTCCTGGGCCTCGAGAACCCGCCTGCGGGTGTGACGGTCTCGCCTTCCAGCATCACCCTCAGCGGTACAGACCCACAAAACTTTCCCGTCACCTTCAACACCACCTCGGGCACACCCACCGGCCCCAGTGCCCTGACGCTGGTGGCCACGCAGGGCAGCCTGAGCAAAACGGCTGGCTTCAGCCTGACCGTTACCTCGTTCAACATCGCCCTGACTGCATCCAGCACCCTGCGGGCCCAGGGCCAGAGCTTCTCGGACTTCGGCCTTACCCTCACGCCGGTGGCGGGTTTCGGTGGCACCGTGGCCCTGAGCCTGCAATCACCCCCCAGCGGAATCAGCATCACCCCTGCCAGCCTGACCACCTCCGGCCCCATCACCCTCTCGGTGGGCAGGAACGTGGTGGATGGTGTCTACAACCTGACCCTACAGGCCAGCAGTGGGGGGCTCACGCGCACTGCTTCCCTTTCCCTACGGGTATTGCGCGCCACCACTCTGGCGGCAGGGGGCAACTTTGACACGGCTTTCAGTGCAGCGATCAAGCCCAACGGCGAGGTCTGGTCTTGGGGCGACAACACCTACGGGCAGCTAGGGCGCGTAACTACAGGCACCAGTGATGGCACGCCTACCTGGGTCACTCCGACCAACGATGTGGTCTCATTATCTCTGGGCGAGTATCACGTGTTGGCGTTACTGCAAGATGGTTCGGTTCGGGCTGTGGGCCGAGACGATTTTGGCCAGCTTGGGGATGGTGCCACCGACTCGAGCGGAACCAACATCGACATCAAGATCGTCACTCCCAGCCTGCCCGCCGGAGCCAAGGCGGTGGCGGTGGAAGCGGGACGTTTCTACTCACTGGCCGTCCTCTCCGATGGCACGGTGTATGCCTGGGGCCAAAATAACGTGGGCCAGCTTGGCATCGGCAACGCTATCTCGCCCCAAGAAGCGCCGGTTCAGATTGGAGGCCTGACCAATGTAATCGCCCTGGCCGCTGGTGACGACCACACGCTGGCCCTCAGATCCGACAGCAGCATCTGGGCCTGGGGCGACAACCCCAACGGCGAGCTCGGGATCGACAACAACAACCCATCCAACACCCCTGTTCAGCTAAGCGGGATTACGGCGGTGGCCATCGCTGCTGGTGGCAACCACTCGGTAGCCCTGTTGGGCGATGGCACGGTGCGAACGTGGGGCTTCAATAACCACGGACAACTGGGCAATGGCTCTACAACTCCTAGCAACACTCCAGTAGCGGTTACGGGCT
>NZ_CALMCQ010000131.1 GCF_937863175.1 uncultured Meiothermus sp.
CCCTGGATCGGGCCGCCCGCGAACGGGATCTGGCTCGAGCACGAACCGCCCAAATGGATGTGGAGCGCAACCTGGGGGATGTGCTGGAAGCCACCAAACGCCGACTGCAAAGTGCCCAGGAAAACCACCGCCTGGCCAGAGAATCGCAGGTTCGTCTTGGCAACGAGCTGGTAGCTGCCCAACGTCGTTTTCAGGCGGGGGCCATTGCCCAGGTGGTGCTGGAGCAGGCCGAACTGGCCAGGGCCGAAGCAGACCGCTCGGTACTGGCAGCTCAGATCGAGGTTTGGAACGCGATTTATGCCTTGCAGGCAGCAGGAAATAATTGAGCAGGGGAGAGCAGAGGCAGTCTGTTCGCACTGGGTTCTCGACCCCTGACCCGCCTACTCTCCTGGAGGTTAATCGAATGAGACGCTGGATCTGGATTGTGCTGGTGGCCCTCTCGCTGGGCCTGACCATTTTTGGCTTGATGCGCCCGAGGGGAGAGCAGGGCCTTTCGGTGAATGTGGTGCGGGCCGAACGGGGCGAGTTCGTGCGTGAGGCGCGGGCCACCGGGGTGGTGGAGGCCCGCCTCTATGCCCTCACTTTCCCTCGGCCAGGGCGGGTAGCCGAGGTGCGGGTACAGGAAGGGCAGACCGTGCAGGCTGGGCAGCTCCTGGCGGTGCTCGAGACCCCCAACGAAGAGCTGCAACTGCGTGCGGCCAGAGAGACCCTGAGTGCCCTGCGAGTCCGCGCCAGCGCCCAGGATGGCGAGTTTCGTACCAACCAGACCCGCCTGCAAAACCAGCTGGGGGAGGCCCGGCGCAACCTGAGCCTGACCCAGCGCCTGTTGCAGGTCGGTAGTGCTTCGCAGAACGAGGTGAGCCAGCTCATCCGCCAGGTGGCCGACCTCGAGTCCCAGCTGGCCAGCCTGAGCCAGACCCGCGCCAGCACCCAGCGCGACCTCCAGGCTCAGATTGAGGCTCGCCAGACCGAGATCGCTGGCCTCGAGCGCACCATTGCCCAGTCCTCGCTGCGGGCCCCGGTGGCAGGCAGCATCTCCAGTGTGGGGTTTCTGGTCGGGGTCGAGACCACCGCTACGGGCGCAGCAATCCGCCTGATGGAGGCCGGTAGCCTGCGGGTGCAGGTTCGGCTGCTGGAAGCAGATATTCCGGGGGTGCGTCCAGGCCAGCCGGTGACCCTCGAGCTCGATGCCGCTCCCAACCAGCCTTTACAGGGCAAGGTGGATCGCCTGGGCGTGCAGGCCGAGGTGGCCGGAGCCGGTGGGAGCGCACTGCTGCCGGTCTTCATCCGCTTCCTGGATGCCCGGGCCGAGGCTGTAGCCAGGCCCAGCCTGACCATCACCGCCCGAATTACCACCCTACGCCTGCCAAACGCCCTTAAAGTTCCCCTCGAGACCCTGGTCGAAGAGCCGGGACGGCAGTCTGTCTGGGTGGTGGATGAAACCACTCGGACGGTTCGAAAGCAGCCCGTCACCCCTAAGGCCCGCAACCTCACCCATGCCGCCGTGGAAGGAATTGCCGACGGCAGCCTGCTGGTCTCGCTGCCGCCCGAAGCCCTCGAGGAGGGAGGTAAGGTGAGCTACCGACTGCCCCAGACCGGGGGTCAGCAATGACCGCAATCCGCCAGCAACCAACGGCAAGGGCGGTAGTACCGCCGGGAGGCCGGCCATGACCCCGGTGGTGCAGATGAGCGGTGTAACCAAGGTCTACCGTTCGGGCTCGAGCGTCCGCACGGTGGAGGTACATGCCCTCAGCGGCATTGACTTGACCGTCCAGCAGGCCGAGTATGTGGCCCTGATGGGGCCGTCCGGCTCAGGCAAATCTACCCTGATGCACATCATCGGTCTGCTCGATACGCCCACCGAGGGCGAGTACAACCTGGGCGGCCAGCCGGTGCGAGGCTTGAACGAAGGCCAGCTGGCCCGCATTCGCAACCAGCGGGTGGGGTTTGTCTTCCAGGCGTTTTTCTTGCTGCCACGCCTGACCGCCCTGCACAATGTGGCGTTGCCGCTGGTCTACCGGGGGGTGTCCACCCCCGAGCGGCTCAAACGGGCCAGGCAGGCCCTGGAATCGGTCAATCTGGGCGATCGCCTCGACCACCTGCCCTCCGAGCTTTCGGGCGGGCAGAAACAGCGGGTAGCCCTCGCCAGGGCACTGGTGCAGGAACCGGATCTGCTGCTGGCCGACGAACCCACCGGCAACCTCGACTCCAAATCGTCCGACGAGATTATGGGGCTTTTTGATGCCCTGCACCGCCAGGGCAAGACCATCCTGATGGTCACCCACGATCCCGATCTGGGGGCCAGAGCCCAGCGCATTGTGCGGCTGCGCGACGGCAGGGTAGTGGATGGAGGGATGGCATGAACCCGGCCAGAGAGGCCCCCGCTCCCAGAACGAACAACCCGGCAGGCTCCAGGATGAACCCGCTCGAGAACTTCCGCATGGCCTTTGAGTCGCTGTGGGGCAATAAGCTACGCAGTTTTCTGGCCCTGCTGGGCATTGTGATTGGGGTGTTTGCTGTCACCGCCATGATCTCGCTGGGCCAGATGGCTACCGCTGGTATCACCCAGGATCTGGAAGCCATAGCGGGCCGCTCGATATTTGTGCAACCCAACTTTGGCGAGGGCCACGATTTTAACACTGCTCCCATCCGCGACGTGGATATTCGAGCCCTGCAAGCGTTGCCGGCCAGGGTCATTCCCCAGCTCTTTACCAACATCCAGTACGAAAGCCGACCCGGGGTGCGCCGCTCGATGCAGTTGCAGGGAACGCCGGGCGACCTTCCCCGGCTCGACCCCACCATCAGGGTCGCCTCGGGCCGCTACTTTACCGAGAGTGAGGCCCGGGGCGGGCTGGCAGTGGTGGTGCTCTCCGACCGGGCTGCCGCGGATCTTTTTCCGGGCCGCCAGGCCATCGGCCAGGTGGTTCGCTTTTTTTATCCCGGTGGCGCCCGCATCGAACTGACCGTGGTGGGGGTGCTGGAGCCGCCCGGCGGTATCTTTGGCGGGCTCGGGGCCGCTTCGACGGCCTACGCACCCACGCAGCTTGTCTGGAACACCTCGCCCGACGCACGCCGGGGCCAGTACGACTTTGTGATCCTGTCGCTCAAGCCTGAGGCCGATGCCCGCCAGGTTACGCAGCAGGTGCGGCGCATCTTCGAGGCCCGCTACGGCGAGGGCCGGTACCAGATCCAGTCCACCGAGACCTTCCAGCAGACCTTGCAGTCCATCACCCTGATTCTGCAAGCGCTGCTGGGCGCGATTGCTGGCCTGTCGCTGCTGGTTGGCGGGATCGGCATCATGAACATCATGCTGGTCTCGGTGACCGAGCGCACCCGAGAAATTGGCCTGCGCAAGGCCCTGGGGGCAACCTCGGGGCAGGTGCGCCAGCAGTTCTTGATCGAGGCGGTGGTGCTGACGCTGATGGGCGGGATTCTGGGGGTGGTGCTGGCCGCTGGCTTGCTGCTGCTGGTTACAGCCACCGTGCCTTTTTTCCAGATTTTCATCCTCAACCCCGCGACCATCCTCCTGGCCCTGGCGGTCAGCGCGCTGGTGGGGCTGTTTTTCGGGGTATGGCCGGCGGCAAGGGCTGCCGCGCTCGACCCCATCGAGGCTCTGCGCTACGAGTAAATGTCCAGGGAATTGGGTATCCCTGGACTCGCGGTAACATTCCTGCAGTTGCTTCTAGCTGAGTGCGCCCGCGATCAAAGTTTCGGTTTTGGGGTTTGCTTGGGCGCGGCTCCGTGGGTAGTGGAAATTCCTAACCTGGAGATCTTATACCCGATTCGGTCTAACCCGACCGAAGGGAGACGCTTTTTCGCCGACCGTCCGGGAGGGGGGTGCTCCCGGATTCAAAAAGATCGCCTCG
>NZ_CALMCQ010000132.1 GCF_937863175.1 uncultured Meiothermus sp.
ACGCCCGGAGCAAACCAAACCCTTTATCACGCTGCTTGGTGGCAAGTTTTATGTAGACGACGAGTACATAACCGAGTCCATCGTGCGCAACCGTGGCTTCAATCTGATCCACCTCGAGACCTTCCTCAAGGTAGACATCTTCCCGGTCAAAACACGCTCCTTCGACCGCTCTGCTTTTTCCCGTAAACGCCGCGCTCGTCTGATGGAAGAGCCCCTCCTGGAGGCCGATTTGCTGACCCCGGAGGACATCGTCTTGAGCAAGCTCGAGTGGTACGAACTGGGCGGGCGCAGCTCCGAGCGACAGTGGGGCGATGTGCTGGGCATCCTGCGGGTACAGACCGGGCTGGACATGGAGTATCTGCGTTACTGGGCGGCGGAGCTGGGGCTTTCTGGGCTGCTGGGGGAGGCCCAGGCCCAGGCCGCGATGGACTGAGGGTAAACGGCAAGGCTGGGGGCCGAGCGCCGCCCTGGTTTGCTCATGCTGGCTGCACTGAGTACTCAGGCCCAGTCCTGCAAGCCCGCCCGTAGCAAGAGGCTGGCACTTTCCCCGATGCCGCTGTCAACTTGTTTGTGGCACTGGGGGGCAGTTTTCGAATGGCAGTGGGCCCGACCCGAAGAGCCGCCAAACCAGGCCCTGCCGGTCGTTCAGGGTCTCAGCGCCTGGATAAGCTGGGTGTAGAGGAGCGCTCCAGTGCCGTACAGCCCTAACCAGAGCAGATCGGCGATCCGAACCCGGCGGCGCAGCAGTTGGGCCATACCCATCCAGAGCAACCCCAGTGAAACCACCAGGCAGAACAGGCCCAGGTAGGCCATGAAAAGTGGGGCCGCTACCACCCGGGTAAAAAGCACTGAACCCCCCGCCATGACCAGCGGGAGCCAGATGAGCGCAGTGGCATAGATCAGCCAGCGTCGGCCTTGCATCGGATACAAGTCTACCCAGAATAGTCCATTCCAACCGCCGGCAGTCGCGGCCCGTTGGAAGGTATCCAGTCCCCTGCACCAAAAACCACCGGCCAATTTGCTCCCATGCCGTGCATTGTAAGCGTTGGGTGGACAGCAGGGGGTCAGGGTTTTTAGCATAGTTTCTATGATTGTGCGCAGAGCCCGCACCACCTGCCCGCTGGACTGCCCCGATGCTTGCTCGCTGATTGCCAGCATTGACGAGACCAGCAATACCCTGCTCAAAATTGAGGGCGACCCTGACCATCCCATCACCCAGGGCTTTGCCTGTGTCAAAACCTACCGCTACCCCGAGCGCAACCACCATGCCCTCAGGCCGCTACACCCGCTACGGAGGGTGGGGCAGAAGGGCCAGGGCAGGTTTGAGCGGGTGGGCTGGCAGGAGGCCCTGGACGATATTGCGGGTCGCCTGGAGGAAACCATCCGGCAACACGGCGCAGAAGCAGTGCTGCCCTACCACTACGCGGGCACCATGGGGCTGATGCAGTACGAACACCCCCTCACTTTTTTTCGGGCCATTGGGGCCAGTGAGCTGGACACCACCATCTGCGCCACTGCGGGCATGGCGGCCTGGGAGGCCACCTACGGCACTCGAGTGGGCGTAGACCCCGAGGAGGTGCCCCAGGCCCGGTTTATTCTGCTATGGGGCATCAATAGCCTGCACACCAACTCTCACCTCACCCCCTTTCTCAAAGAAGCCCGGCGCAACGGTGCCTGCATCGTGCACATTGACCCCTACGAAAACCTGACCAGCCGCTTTGCCGACGAACACGTCAAAATTCGGCCTGGAACCGATGCCGCACTGGCCTATGGGATGGCGCGGGTGATCGTGCAGGCTGGGCAACACGATGCCGACTACATCGCCCGCATGAGCCGGGGGTTCGGGGCCTTTATGCAGGTGGCCGAGACCTGGACACCCGAACGGGTGGCGTTGGTTACGGGGGTTCCAGCACCAACGGTGGAGAGACTGGCCCTCGAGTTCGCCCGGGCCCGGGCCTCCTTCATCCGCACCAGCTACGGTCTGACCCGCCACCCCGGCGGGGCCTCGGCGCTGCGGGCAGTAATTCTCTTACCAGCGATCACCGGGGCCTGGCAGTACCCCGGCGGCGGCGCACTGCTCAGCACCAGCGGGGGGTTCCCGCTCAACCGTAGCGAGCTGGCGGGACGGAAGTTTGCGAACCCCCCCGTCCCTGGCACCCCCCCAGAAGCCAAGGGGGACACCGCTTCGCCGGGGAACAGGGAAGAAAAACAAGCTGCTGTCCCACCCAAACCCCGGCATATCAACATGAGCCAGATCGGCACCGCCCTCACCGCGCTCGAGCCCCCCATCCGAACCCTTCTGGTCTTCAACTCCAACCCCGCCGTGATTGCCCCCCGCTCCGACCTGGTGCAAAAGGGGCTGCTGCGCGAAGACCTTTTTACGGTGGTGCTCGAGCAAGCCCTCACCGAGACCACCCGGTACGCCGACTACGTGCTGCCGGCCACTACTTTTTTGGAGCACCCCGATCTCTATACCGCCTATGGGCACTATTACCTTTCCTGGAACCAGGCGGTGATGCAACCCCAGGGTGAGGCCCGGCCCAATACCTGGGTCTTCGCCGAGCTGGGCCGGCGGCTGGGCCTGGACGAACCCACCCTCTACTGGAACGCCGAGACTCTGGCCAGGTCGCTGCTGGACTCCGACCACCCCTGGCTACAGGGCATCACGCTGGAAGGCCTGAAAGCGGAGGGCTTCGTGCGCATTAACAAGCCCAGGGGCTACCTGCCCAATGCCCAGACCGTCAGCACCCCTTCGGGCAGGGTGCAGTTCGACCCCCCACCCCAGGTGGTTCTGACCGAGCCCACCCCGGACTTCCCGCTGATCCTGATGACCCCTCCGGCCAGGCACTTTCTAAATAGCACCTATGGGCACCTCGAGCGCCTGGTACAGGGCGAGGGCGGCGAGCCGGTTTTACTGGTTCACCCCGAGGATGCACGGGCCTATGGAGCGGTGGAGGGTGCTCTGATGCGGATACGCTCCCAGCACGGCGCAGTGGTGCGGCGGGTGCAGGTGAGTAAGGCTCCCATCCAGGGTACGGTGGTGCTCGAGGGCACCTGGTGGGAGCAGTCCGCCCCCGACGGTAGGGGCATCAACTGGCTGACCGGCGAACACCTCACCGATATGGGCGAGGGTTCGACCTTCCACAGCAACCCGGTACGGTTGGAAGCACTGGATTGAGTGGCTCCAGATCATGGTTTTCTCCGAGCCTGGCCTGGCATACGATTGGGCGCCGGGCTCGTGGCCGCACCTGATTGACAACCTCACTTTGGAACGGGCGGGTGCCTACACAGCTAAAGTGCGCTCCAGATCGAGCCTCCACAACCCTTCATCCTTCTGCGCCCAGGCCGGATACTCTTCCCCGGCCAGGAAGTGTCGTGCGTATAGGGCCGCCAGTCTGGCGTGGCGCTCGGTGTTCAGGTCGTAGAGCAGGGCCACGGTAGCGGCATCGGCCAGGGTACGCAGGGCACCCTTGGCCTGCCACTGGGCCTCCTCGGGGCCGAGGCTTTGCAGGCGGGCCAGGGTCTGGCGCAGGGCCGAGAGGGCCAGTATGGCTTCCTCGCTGCCCACAGCCTCGAGCATGCCGCCAAACTCTGCCAGGAAAGGCTCGGCGGTGCGCTTGCGGGTCAGGACTTCCAGAGTGTCGAGGGCCTGCACGTTGGCGGGGCCTTCCCAGATGGGCATGACCAGAGCCTCGCGGCTCAGGCGGGCAATGGCGAAGTCTTCCATAAAACCCACCCCGCCAAACAATTCCATTGCGAGTTGGGTGCAGTAGGTGCTGTGTTCGGCGGTGCGGGCCTTGGCCAGGTGCACCAGCAGGCGGGCATACTGGTAGCGCTGGCTGTAGGGCGGGACTTCCTGCCAGGCCTCGTCCCAGGCAGCCACAGCCCGGAAGGTGAGGGCCAGACCGCCGGCAATTCGCACCGCCAGGTCGGTCAGGTCGCGTCGGATCAGGGGGTGCTGGTTCAGGTTTTTGCCAAAAGCCCTGCGGGCCTCGGTGCGAAAAAGAGCCTCGAGCTGGGCCTTGCGGGCCAGCCCCATGGCCCCACTGGAGTTGGCCAGGCGCGAAAGGGTGAGGGTCTCGAGGATGTAGTAGATGCCTTCTTCGGCTTTGCCGATCAGGTGGGCTTCGGCCCGGTCAAAGTCCGCTTCCCCCGAGGGCACCGCACGGGTAGCCAACTTGTCTTTGAGCCGTCGCACCCGGTAGTTAAGCTGGCCCTGGCCATCCAGCCGGGGAACCAGAAACAGCGCAATGCCTTTGGGCCCCGGCGGCGCACCTTCGGGCCGGGCCGAGACAATCGCGTAGTCGGTCAGGCCCGCGCCGCTGGTGAAATACTTTTCGCCGCTCATGCGCCAGACTGTCCCATCCCGCACGGCCTGCACCTGGTTGGCCCCCAGATCGGAGCCGCCCTGCACCTCGGACATCCAGGTCGCGCCCACCGCCTGCCCGCTCAAAAGCTGGGCTTTCCAGTCGGCAAACTGCGGAGCGTACTTATGGATGCTATAGATGGTGGCATTGGTGATGGTCTGGATGCAGTACAGGCCAGGATCGGCCAGCAGGTAGCCCAGGGTGAAGTGGTGGTGCCAGCTTCCACCCTGGTAGGGGGCGCGGTTGATGGCCGCGAGCTGATGGTTGAGGCTTTCCTGGGCGGGTGAGAGGCGCACCCGGTCTATGCGGTTGCCGCCCAGGTCGTGCATCACCAGGACAGGGCGGGCCTCCTTGTCTACATGGTCGGCGATGCGGTAGGCCTCACCGCCAGCAAGCCCCCCGAAGCTTTCCAGCTCACTCTGATGGGCCTTCCAGCCCTTCCAGTAGCGGTTGAGGATGGCGGGCAGGTCGGGCTCGAGCGTCCAGTGGTTTTTACCCAAGGCATAGGACTGGTGTTCCATAGATGGCTCCTGTTGCTTCAGGGTAACTCGAGTTGCTGGAAGCTCCAAGCTGCGGTGGGAGTAGAGCCATTGCTGGCTCTCGATAACAGGAGGGCGCGGGGGTCAGGTCTTTCCAAAGCAGGTTGATTGCTGCATCATACCGGATTCAAGAAGATCATCCTCCAACCCGGAGACCCGGAGGCCATCTTTTTGAATCCTGGAGCACCCCCCTCCCGGACGGTCGGCGAAAAAGCGTCTCCCTTCGGTCGGATTCCGAATCGGGTATCGAACCTGGCCGATATCTGATTGCTGCACCGGTGGCAGTGCGGTTTCGAAGGTTGGTCGCACGGTTTGACAAACGCAGTATCGCGCAGCTTAGTATCTTGTATGCTCCGCATCCAGGCCTTGCTCGGGTGTTTACTAGCCCCGCTTGCACAGGCAGAAGGTACCACCCCACCGTTTTTTGGTGAGGTGGCCCTGCTGCTGGTGGCCAGTGCGGTCGTTGCTTTTGTTTCGTCTCGAGCAGGGCTGATCCCGATTATCGGCTTTTTACTGGTAGGACTGGCGACTGGGCCTGGGGGCCTGGGGCTGGTGCACGACCCCGAACTCATCAATGCTGCTGCCGAGATCGGCGTGGTCTTGCTGCTCTTTACCATCGGCATCGAGTTCAGTTTGGAGCGTCTGGGACGTATCTCAAGACTGGTTTTTGTGGGTGGGGGTTTGCAGGTGGGGCTCACTGTTGCCCTGGTGCTGGGTGGGATGGCGCTCCTGGGGGTGAGCTGGCAGGAAGGTTTGTTCACCAGCTTTCTAATTGCCATCTCCTCCACCGCCATCGCGATGAAGCTGCTCTCCGACAAGGGTCAGACCACCACCGGGGTGGGGCAAGCCAGCCTGGGCATCTCCATTTTTCAGGATTTGGGCGCGGTGGCGATGGTGCTGGTGGTGCCAATGCTGGCACTGCGCGAGGCCGCAACAGGGGGCGCGGGCCTGGGGGATCTCCTTTTGACCTTTGGGGAGGCGACGCTGCTGATCGGCGGGGTACTGCTTCTAGCCCGACGAGGGATACCGCAGTTTTTGGAGGCGGTGGCCCGCAGTTGCTCGCGCGAAGTGTTCTTGCTGGTGGTGATTGCGGTCTGCTTCGGGGTGGCGTTTGCGACCAGCCTGACCGGGCTTTCGCTGGCGCTGGGCGCCTTCCTGGCCGGACTGCTGGTGAGCGAGAGCCGCTTCGGACAGCAGGCTTTGGGCGAGATTTTTCCTCTGCAAATCCTGTTTAGTGCAGCCTTCTTCATCTCGGTGGGGCTTTTATTCGACCTGCGCTTTGTGCTGGGCAATTTGCTGCTGGTGCTGGGCTTGTTTGTGCTGGTGCTGGCGCTCAAGGTAGGGGTGGTCTGGCTGGCCGCACGGGTGCTGGGCTTCGCCAACCTGACCGCGATTCAGATCGGGCTGGCGCTGTCAAATATCGGGGAGTTTGCGTTTGTGCTCGAGCGGGTCGGGCACGAAGCAGGTCTGAACGCCTTTGGTTTTGAGGGCGGTTCGCAGACCTTTATCGCCGTGACGGTGCTCTCCATGATCGCCACGCCTTTCCTGGTGGGCTGGGGCGAGCGCCTGCGCGAGAGAGCTGGGGTGCGCGATGCTACCCCCGAAAACCCCGAGCAAATTGCTACCGAGGGCTTCGACCACCTGCAGAACCATGTGATCCTGGCAGGTTACGGCGACTACGCGCGCAAGCTGGCCTTCGCACTACAACAGGCTGAGATTCCCTTCCTGATCCTGACCCTCTCGCCCGACGGGGCCAACGAAGCCGAGCAGGCGGGCTATCCTGTGCTGCGCGGTGACTATGCCAACGTGCATATCCTGGCGCTTTCCGGCGTCGAACGGGCCAGGATATTCGTGATCGCAGACGACGAAGCCGCTGTAGTGCACCGCGTAGCTTCGGTGGTGCGGGGTCATAACCCCGGCCTGCCCATCGTGGCTCGGACGCGCCTCGAGGCCGAGCGCGAGGCATTGGAGAAAGCCGGGGTGGGCTATGTCGTAATCGAGGAGGAACACAGTGCCCGCGTACTGATGCAGCAGGTACTGGATCCCTTCGACCGCGCCGCCGGGGTGGAAACCTACCTTAACCGCGCCATGCGGCGGGGTGCGGGCCAGCGTCAGCGGGCCGAGGTTCCGCAGGTGGCAGCCCGGGTGTTCGCCCTAACGGCAGAAGAAATTGCACGGGGCGGCTGCGCCCACACCGAGTGGGCCAATGAAATTGGCGTTACCACCAGCGTCTGCGCCGACTGCGTGGCGCTGGGTGATCGCTGGGTGCACCTGCGGGTCTGCCTGACCTGCGGCTACGTGGGCTGCTGCGACGACTCCAGGAACAAACACGCCACCGCGCATTTCAAGAGCACCGGACACCCCCTCATCAAGAGCCTGGAGAAGGGCGACACCTGGACGTGGTGCTACGTGGATCAGAAAATTCTGTAGCGTTCGCAATCATCAACGCTGCCAGGTGAAAGGCCCCTTTGCGGGGGCTCCGTTTTTCGTAAGGGCTACTGCACCATCAGGATGCAGCGGCTGACCGTGCCGCCGGCGGGTACCCCGGTCGCGCCCGCGCTGGGGCTAGCGCTCCGGGTGAAGCGGGTGGCGTTGCTGGCTGCCCAGGGTAGACAGGGTGTGAGCATGGCCGTGAGACCGGCGGCGGGGCTCGAGCAGGCCGCCAGTGCGAGAACCAGCGGCCCTCCAAAAAGATGTTTGCGGTGTGTTCATGTCTCCTCTTTGCTCCTTGCTTCCTGATAAGACCAGGTAGTTTCCAGTAGCGCTCCGGCAACGACCCGCACCAAGGCGGAGATGCATGGGGATCGGAGGGTTTTGTGACAGTTGTCATATCCCCCGTCTGACAACCGGCAGTACCCTCGGCCCCCCTCGAGGGCACACACTGGATATGGAGGAAGATATGACCCGAGTCGCTAAAGTTTCACCCTCGAGGGGGGCGAGTCTGAGCGAGGTCGCGGCGCTTCATCAGGTCTCCAAGCGCTTCGGCCAGACCCAGGCCCTGGACCGCGTGAGCCTCTCGGTCGAGCGCGGCGAGCTGCTGGCCCTGCTCGGCCCCAACGGCGCGGGCAAGAGTACCGCCATCCGCCTGCTCTCGGGCCTGCGCAGGCCCGACACCGGAACCGTTCGACTCTTTGGGCAGAACCCCCAGCACGCTTCGGCCAGGGTGCACCTCGGCGTGACCCCGCAGGAGACTGGGCTGCCCGACGGGCTGCGGGTGGGCGAGGTGGTGCAGCTGGTGCGAGCACACTACCCCGACCCGGCAGGCGCGGGGGAGTTGCTCGAGCGCTTCGATCTGGCGAACCTGGAAAGACGGCAGTGCGGCGGCCTCTCTGGCGGGCAGAGGCGGCGTCTGGCAGTAGCGCTGGCCTTTGTGGGCAACCCCCGGCTGGTGATCCTGGACGAGCCCACCACCGGCCTGGATGTGGAGGCGAGGCGGGCGCTGTGGGCCGCAGTCAAGTACTACCAGACCCAGGGCGGCACGGCGCTGCTCACCACGCACTACCTCGAGGAAGCCGAGGCCCTGGCCTCTCGTGTGGTCGTCATCAACGGGGGCCGTATCCGCGCCGAGGGAACCGTGGCCGAGATCAAGGCCAGGGTGGGGCTCAGGCAGGTGCGCTTCCAGGCCAGCGCGGTTCCGCAGATAGAGGGCGTCAGCAGACTCGAGCGCAACAACGGAAGCTTCGTGCTCTACACCCCCAACTCCGACGCGGTGGTGCGCCAACTGGTCGAGGAGCAGGTGAACTTCAGCGACCTCGAGGTCAAGGCCGTAAGCCTGGAAGAGGCGTTCGTTGCGCTGACGGCGGAGTGAAAAGCCGGAAGTTGAAAAGGTCGAAAGCCGGGATATGCAGTGGCTTTTCTACCCTTAACCTTTTCAACCCATCCTGATTTGGTCGGCCCCAACTTTCAACCCACCAAGGAGCCACCCATGAAACCCATGCTCGCACACTACAAAGCCAACCTCCTCGAGCTGCTACGCCTGCCCGCCTACTGGATTCCCTCGATGGTCTTTCCGACCATGTTCTTCCTGTTCTTCGCCGCGCCCAACGCCAACCACCCCGAGGCTGCCTCGCTGTTGCTGGGCTCGTACCTGGTGTTCGCGGTGCTGGGGGTGGTGATGTTCCAGTTCGGGGTGGGCATCGCCAGCGACCGCGCCTCGGCCTGGAACATCTTCGAGCGCACCCTGCCGCTGCCGCCGCTGGCGAAGTTGGCTGCGCCCATCCTGACGGCCCTGACCTTTGCCGCCATGGCGGGTGCGGTTCTGGTGATCGCAGCCTACCTCTCGACCCCAGCCCGGCTTGAACCGGGGGCTTGGATACGCCTGATTCCCGCCCTGCTGGCCGGGGCGGTTCCGCTGGCGTTGCTGGGCCTGTGCGTGGGCTACCTGGCCAGCCCCAAGGCTGCCGTTCCGGTCGCCAACCTGCTCTACCTGCCGCTTTCTTTCGCGGGCGGCCTGTGGGTTCCTCCGCAGTTTTTGCCGGAGTTTGTACAACACATCTCGCCTTTCACCCCCACCCGACAGTGGGGCGAGGCCGTGTGGTCGGCGGTGAACGGAACCACCTGGCAGGCCGAACCATTTATCTGGCTGGCAGGATTTACCCTGCTCTTTGGGGCAATTGCACTGTGGGGCTACCACCGCGACCAGGGGCAGCGGTTTGGCTAGAATGGACTCGATCCGCATGAGCGCATCCCCCATGCCCAGTCCTCGCTCCAAGCCTCTGGAGCGGGGCTGGGTGCGTTATGCCTGGCTGGCCTATCTGTTCATGCTGGTGTGGCAGCCGCTCTTCGACCCGGACTACAGCCGGGCCGCACTGATGGTGACCCTGGCCTCGGTGGCGGCGTTCTTGCCGCTCTACCTGCGTGGCTATACCGCCAGGGGCGGGGCTTTGATCGGCTACTCGCTGGCCATCGCGGTGCTTGGCCTGCTCACCACGCCGTTCAACTTAGGGGCCTTGGTCTACTTCGTGTACGCCTCGGCGGCGGTGGGTGACCTGGAGCCCGTTCCGCTGGCCCGCCACCTGATCGGGCTGTTCACGCTGATGGCAGTGGGGGCAGCCTTTACCTCTGGCGCGGCCTGGCCGCAACCCCTGCTCTACTTCCTGCCCACCATCTTTTTTGTGCTCTTCATCGGGATGCTTACCTCCTTTGACGCCGAGCGCCGCCGCAACCTCGAGCGACTCGAGAGCGCCCACGAGGAGAACCAGCGTCTCGCGACCATAGCCGAGCGTGAGCGCATCGCCCGCGACCTGCACGACCTGCTGGGCCACACCCTCTCGCTCGTCACCCTCAAAGCCGAGCTCGCCGCCAGGTTGGCCGTGCGCGACCCGGCGCGGGCCGCGCAGGAGATGCGTGAGGTCGAGCGCATCAGCCGCGAGGCCACCGGGCAGGTGCGCGAGGCCGTGCAGGGCTACAAGTCCAGGGGCCTCCCGGGCGAACTGGCGGGTGCGAAGCTGGCGCTGGAAGCGGCCAGCATCCGGCTCGAGTACTACCCCGAGCCAGTGAGCCTCTCCCCCGCCCAGGAGTCGGTCTTGTCGCTGGCCCTGCGCGAGGCGGTGACCAATGTGATCCGTCACTCGGCAGCTTCGCGCTGCGCGATCCGGCTGGTTCAGGACGAGACCGGCGCCTACCTGGAAGTCGAGGACGACGGCAGGGGCGGCGCAGCCCTGGCCGGCTCGGGCCTCACCGGGATGCGCCAGCGGGTCGAGGCGCTGGGCGGCGGCCTCGAGACCACCGGAGAACAGGGCTTCCGCCTGAAGGTTTTCCTGCCCAACTCGATCCCAGGCCCGCCATCCCTGCTCGAACCAGGGCCGCAGACAAACTAGAATCGCCGGAAGCGAAAGGCAGCTAAGGACAGGAAAAACCAGCCAGCCCAAAGCCGAGACCCTCTTCTCCATCATGGCCTTTCGACTTCAGCCCTGTCCCTTTTCACCCTGATGATCCGCGTCCTTATAGCCGAAGACCAGGCCCTGATCCTGGGCGCGCTGGCGGCGTTGCTGGAACTCGAGGGCGACATTCAGGTGGTCGCCCGGGCCTCGAATGGAAAACAGGCCCTCGAGCTTGTTCGGCAACACCAGCCCGACGTGGTGCTCACCGACATCGAGATGCCGCAGATGACGGGCCTCGAGCTGGCAGCAGAAATTCAGAGGCTCAGGCTGAAGACGCGGGTCGTTATCGTGACCACCTTCGCCCGGAGCGGTTACCTGCGGCGGGCCCTGGAGGCGGGCTCGAGCGGCTATCTACTCAAGGACGCACCCTCGTCCGAACTGGCCAGCGCGGTGCGTAGGGTACACCTGGGCGGGCGGGCCATAGATCCCGCCCTGGCCGCCGAGGCCTGGGGCGAGCCCGATCCTCTCACGGAACGCGAGCGCAAGGTACTCAAGCTGGCGGGCGACGGGCAGAGCAGCGCCGAGATAGCCGCCGAGCTGGGCCTATCCGAAGGCACCGTGCGGAATTATTTGTCCGAGGCTATCAGCAAACTGGGTGCCTCCAACCGCGTGGAGGCAGCACGGATTGCAAGGGAGAAGGGCTGGCTATAAGAGTTACGGCCGCAGCCGGAGGCTCGCACGGAACTGGGCCGAAGCAACCTCCAAAAATGCGTCTCGCAGGAAACCATCCGAACCATCAAGATAGCTACTCCGGCTCTACGCCCAGCGCCACCAGGAACCTCGAGACCATGTTGTAAGCCGCAATCACTCCCACCAGTTCCACCACCTGCTGATGGTCAGGCAACGTGGCCCTCACCCAGGCAAACGTCTCGTCGCTAACCCGAACGTGGCGGGTCATCTCAAGAATAAGCTGGAGCGCCGCTCTTTCCTGCGGGTCAAAGAGGGTGTGGTTTTCAGTTTCTCGCTCCAAATTGCTCAAGGCCTCCAACTGGGCCGGGGTTCCTCCTGCCTGCAAAAACAAGGGGGCATGCTGTCGGAATTCGTATTCGGCTCCATTCAGCACGGCCACCCCACACATCGCTAGCTCGCGCAACTTGGGCGACAGGCTAAGCTCGCTTCGTACCGCGCCCAAAAAGCGGTTCCAGCCCATCGCATAGGGCGGGCTGTGCAGCAGCATCCGATCCAGGTTGAGAAGTTTTCCACCACGACGCCGGCGAATTGCATCCACGATGGTTTGGGGTTCGCTAAGGTTCTGGGGTTGGTAAGGAATACGGGCCATCCAGAGTAGCATAGAGCCTGTGCATCTGATTGATTTACGCTCCGACACCGTCACCAAACCCACCCCGGCCATGCGCGAGGCCATGGCGCGGGCCGAGGTGGGCGACGACGTATACTCCGAAGACCCCACCGTAAACCGACTGGAAGCCCTGGCCGCCGAGATGCTGGGCCTCGAGGCCGGCCTCTTCATGCCCTCCGGCAGCATGACCAACCAGGTAGCCCTGATGCTGCACCTGAAGCGCGGACAGGAGGTGATTGCGCCCAGGGGCGCTCACATCTACGAGTACGAACCGGGCTCGCTGGCGGTGCTCTCGGGCGGGACGATTCGGATTGTGGACGCCCCCTACGGCGTGCCCGACCCCGAGGCCGTGCGGGCCGCCATCCATACCTCGATCCATCAGGCCCCCACTGGATTGATTTCGCTGGAGAATACCCACAACTACGCGGGCGGAACAGTGGTTCCGCTGGAAGCCCAGCGGGCCATTCAGCAGGTCGCGCAGGAAGCCCAATTGCCCATCCATCTGGATGGGGCGCGTTTTTTCAATGCGGTCACCGCCCTCCGTACCACGCCCATCGAGTTGGCCAGGGGTTTCCGCACGGTCTCGATCTGTTTGTCTAAAGGATTGGGGGCGCCGGTGGGTTCCATTTTGCTGATGCCCCAGGGCTACCGCGCCGAGGCCTGGCGCTACCGCAAACTTCTCGGCGGTGGGATGCGGCAAGCCGGGGTGCTGGCGGCAGCTGGCATCATCGCCCTGACCGAAGGCCCCAGGCAACTGGAAAGGGATCACCAGATGGCCCGCACACTGGCCGAGGGAATGCTGCGGTTACACCTGGGCGTGGACATGCAAGCGGTGCAGACCAATATGGTGTATGCGCAGATTCCGCAGGCCCCCGACTTTGCCCTGCGCCTGCGCGAACTGGGGGTGCTGATTAACCCGATGTCCGCCAACCGGGTACGCCTGGTCACCCACCGCGACCTGCGCGACGAGGACATCCCACTGGCCCTCGACCGGATTGAGCAGGCTTTACAACTTGCATAACAACCAGTCTCTACTCGGTCCACTCCTCCACAGCCTTGTACTGCACCAGAGCGGCGTATGTGGTCTGTGACCCACTGTGGGAGGTAGAGAATTTGATATCCACAATCAGGGTTTCGGGTGGAAGGCTTTCGATATAGCGGTTAAGCCGATCCTGAAACATGTCTGGATCGGCAGCGGCAATGAGTTTGAGACGCATCCCTTGCATAAACTCAGCGTAGCGCAGGATACGGCGAGGGGTTGTGAATTTTAGCGGCGACCCGACAGGAGCTGGTCGGGCCTGTCGCCGATGATGCCGTCTACGCCCCACTCCAGGAGTTCACCCACTCCAGCGGCCTGGTTGACCGTCCAGGTGGCTACAAAGAGCCCACGGCTCTTGAGTGCGGCCACCCTGTCCCGGCTCAGGAGGGCAAAGTGCGGATGTACCCCCTGCACCGGCAAACAGGGCACCAGTTCCTCCATTTCGACCTCGGAATAAAGCAGGGCCAGCGGCACGCCGACCTTCAGGCGGTGCAAGCGAATCAGGGCCAGCGGGTCGAAGCTGCTGATCCAGGCCCGCTCAAAGCCCGACCAGGCCTGCACCACCTGCACCAGCAAGGTTTCACGCCCATCCGAGGCTCCAGGCTGGCTTTTGAGCTCGAGGTTGAGCCGGGCCTGGGGAAACTGCTCGGCCAGCTCGAAGACCTGCTCGAGGCGGGGCATCCAGGGCGCCTGTTGTTGCAAAGCTGGCCAGTCCATTTCGGCAATAGGCCGTCCTTCCAGATCGAAATCGTGGTAGATCGCCAGCACCCCGTCGCGGGTGCGGTGGAGGTCGAGCTCGAGGCCATCCAGACCCGCCTCGAGAGCCCGGCGGAAGGACTCGAGGGTATTTTCCCTGGCCTGGTGGGGAGAACCCCGGTGACCGAGCAGGAGTGGTGTTGAAAAAATCATCCAGTTTCTCCTTGGGGTGCGGGGTTTTTTTGGTCACTCCGTCATCTTTCGCGTCTGGGAGCCACGATTATACCGCCATCCGCTCGATTTTACGTGATGGATGCAAGCAAACTGTCTTGTGTATATTGTAAACTGATTAATATGGGTAAATACGATGTGCGTCTTTCAAACTTGACCCAGGCCGACATCATTGCTCGGCTGGAAGGCCCTGGAGGCCTTCTTGCACTGACCAGTCGGGAACTGTTTTTTCTGGACGACCACGCCCAGCAAAGTGCGCGCCTTTCCCACATCAAGCGTATTGGCGTCAACAAACAGACCGGCAATGTGGATGTGGTGGGCGAACAGGGCGCCATGATGGAGATTGCCCCGGTTGCCTTCCAGAAAGACGAGTTAAAGCTCTTTTTGGAGTCGCTCAAAGGCCATGTCCTCAAGGCCAAGTCTGAGCCCACCCAGGTCATCGAACGCCCCAGGACGGTCGAGCAGCCCCCGGCTGTTCCGGCCTCTCCCCCATTTCCCAAGTTCGAGGAGCCGGTCGCTGCCTCCAACCCACCTGTTGCCCGCCCCCCCTATCCCACTCCGTTGGAAATGCCTCCCCAGGTAGAGGTCGTGCCAGCGCCGCCCTCGCGGCAGCTTAACATCGCTGAACCCCCCAAGACCCT
>NZ_CALMCQ010000133.1 GCF_937863175.1 uncultured Meiothermus sp.
CCTCAAGAACCTTTACTGCGTCGGCATGGGAAGGTTCGGCGATGTCAATTTTCTGGAAGCGCCGCGCAATGGCCCGATCCTTCTCGAAGTGTTTGTACTCGGAAAAAGTAGTGGCCCCGATGCATTTGAGCCTGCCGGTCAGGGCGGGCTTCAACAGATTGCTGGCGTCCACGGTAGAGCCGGTGGTGGAGCCTGCGCCGACGATGGTATGAATCTCATCAATGAACAATATTGCGTTGGGATGGGCCTCGAGCGCTTTCATCACGGCCTTGACGCGCTCCTCGAAGTCGCCCCGGAAGCGGGTGCCCGCCAGCAGGCTGCCCATGTCCAGGGCAAAGACCTCGGCGCCTTTCAACTTTTCGGGAAGTCGGATATCTGCGCCTTCGCTGTGCACAATCAACTGTGCCAGTCCTTCGACCAGCGCGGTCTTCCCCACCCCGGGGTCGCCTACGAGCAGGGGATTGTTCTTCTGCCGGCGGGAGAGGATGGTCAGGATGCGCTCGAGTTCGGCCCCACGCCCGATCAGGGGGTCGAGATGGCCTTTCTGGGCGCGAAGCGTGAGATTGGTGCAGTAGGCTTCCAGGGGATTCTGTGCGATACCTGCGGTATCTTCACCGACCTGGGCTGGCTGGCGGGTGCCTCTGGGGAGCGCCCCTCGGGAGATGGCCGCCGTCAGATCGGAACGGTTGACACCGAAGCTCTCCAGCAGGGCGTAGACGGCGGTCTGCCGCTCGTCCATGATCGAGACCAGCACGTTGGCTCCATTGGCCTGGTCGCGGCCCGCCGAGCGCATCTGATAAACCGCCCGTTGAATCACGCGGGTAAAGCTCGAGGTGGGGTGCGGCTCGTCTGCCTCCCCGACCTCAAACTGCCTTAGCGACTCCTCCAGCATCAGGCGCAGGGTTTGCAGATCAACCCCGCAACTCAAAAGCGCCCTGGATGCGTCGGGGTCATCGAGCAGGGCCAGCAGCAGATGCTCCAGGCCCGCATATTCGTGCTTTCGCTCGAGGGCGATTTGCAGGGACCGTCGAATGGAAAGTTCCAGGGTTGGGGTCAGTGGGGTTTCCATACCTGCTAGCTCGAGTGTAGCAGGATGGTTCGTTTAGAGTGTGCAATGGCGCCGTTGGCAGGCAGAGCTATTTGCCCGCCCACACTCGGCGCGGCTGACCCTGGCAGCCTGGAAAATACCAAACCCAAATCAGAGGGCCCGGAGGGCGGGTGGCCTTACTCCGGTTCCATAGTGCACTGCAGGGGATGACCCTCCGCACTGGCTGCATCCATCACCTGGTTTACCTTGGTCTCGGCAATCTCAAAAGGATAGACCCCCGCTACACCTACGCCTGCCTGGTGTACTTGCAGCATGACTCGAGTGGCCTCCAGCTCACTTTTCTTGAAAAACTGTATCAACACCTCCACTACAAAATCCATGGGGGTGTAGTCGTCGTTGAGCAACAATACCTTGTACATCGGCGGGGTGCGGGTTGCCGACTTGGGCTGGGTACGGGTGGCGCTATCGCTCACAACACGTCAGTGTAGCAAATGGAAACGGGTAGTTGGCGACCGATTTGCTGTTGATCAGGATAGCAAGAAAGGGAGGCCTGGTGGTCGGTACCCTGATGCACAGAAAACCTCGCCTTCCGAGGCTGCTTTTGCCGAGGTATTTACGGTTCGGGCAGCACAGCGCATCAGATTCTTTACTCCGCCTGGATGGGCCGTAAGGGAGAAGAATAACGGAGTTGTTCACAGGGCTCTAACGCTGCGCTTTCTGGACAAGCGGGGTCTGGTTCTTGAAGAGTCGGCTCAACCCAGGGCTTGTTGGCTAGTGTAAAACCCCCTGGTTTTTGCGCCACACCACCAAGGTTTCGGCCACCATATCGTGCAGGGCCTGCCGGTCTCGATCCCAGAACACGAACAAAAGACCCAGATTCAGCACCATCGCATTCAGCCAGCGTCCTGCACTCTCACGCAAGGCGGCCTGCAGCAACGAAGGGCTCCGGCCCGACTGGTCTACGACCCGCAACCCCAGCATCTCCTTACCTAAGGTGCTGCCCGAACGAGTTAGTGGTACAACGGCATACACAAACCAGGCCAGGGGAGAAAGGACTCCAAAAAGCATCAGCCCTGGGGTGGAAAAGTGATGGCCTGGATGGGTAGGGGGAAGCAGGGCTGTGATGGAAGCCACGATTCCGAACTGCAAACCAGCCATCACCGCCAGGTCAAACAGCCCAGCCAGCAACCGATGACTCAGATACCGCATGGTCTGGCGGACGGGTAGTGGAAGGTTCACGACACTTTTACTTTAGCGCCAGATGGCTAGGCTGGGTGAGTGTCAAACCGTCTGATACAGGAGAGCAGTCCTTATTTGCTGCAACATGCCCACAACCCGGTGGACTGGTTTCCCTGGGGAGAGGAGGCTTTCGCCAGAGCCAGGGCCGAAAACAAGCCTATCTTTCTATCGGTGGGAT
>NZ_CALMCQ010000134.1 GCF_937863175.1 uncultured Meiothermus sp.
AGGTCTGAGCTTTATTAAGCAGCTACTCAAAAAGTAATGATCGCCTTGCCTCTAGCAAATCGAACCCTGTATAGTTACACTGTTACTACTTGAGGAGGGGTGTGTGATCAAGGTTTTGGCACTACTGGCAACCCTATTTTGGGGACTGGCCTGGGCCCAGCAAGGCGAGGTTCGAGTGGCGGTGGCGGCCAACTTGCGCGACACTTTCCTCGAGCTGTCACAGGCGTTTAGCCGAAACCACCCCAATATCAGGGTAATTCCCAGTTTCGGGTCTTCGGGAGCCTTTACCCAACAAATAACACAGGGCGCGCCCTTTGACATCTTTATGTCCGCGGATCTGCATTTCCCCCAGGAGCTACAACGGCGGGGTCTGGTCGAGGAGGGAACTCTTCGCACTTATGCGATTGGCAAACTGGCCTTGTTTATTCCCAGCCGGGTGGGGGTACGGGCTACGGGCTTAGAGGTCTTAACTGACCCCAGAATCCAGCGCCTGATTATTGCCAATCCCGAGGTCGCACCTTATGGGGCTGCCTCTGTACAGGCCATGACCCGTGCTGGGGTGTATGAAGCAGTGCGGGGAAGGATTGCGCTAGGACAGAATATTGCCCAGGCCGCTCAGCTTACTCTGGCAGCGGGAGACGCAGGTTTTGTAGCCCTGTCTGCTATCTACGGCCCGGACATGCGACAGCAAGGTACCTGGTATATCGTGCCCCAGAGGATGTTTGATCCACTCGAGCAGGCTTATGTCATCGTCAGAGGTCGTGCGCGACCCGAGGTACGGGCCTTATACGCCTTTTTGCATTCTCCCGAGGCCAACCGCATCTACCGGGCCTGGGGGTACGATCTTCCGAGAACTGCACCGTGATCGAGTCGCTGCTACTGACGCTAAGACTGGCCTTCTGGGTCTCCCTCACCCTGCTTTTGCTGGCTGGGCCTCTGGCCTGGATTTTGGCCCGCCATAACTTTCGCGGCAAACGGCTGCTGGAAACGGTTTTGTTGCTGCCGCTGGTGCTTCCCCCCACCGTTTTGGGGTTTTACCTGCTGTTACTGCTGGGCAAAAATGGTCCCATCGCGGACTGGACTGGATTTACACTGGCGTTCACCTTTACCGGC
>NZ_CALMCQ010000135.1 GCF_937863175.1 uncultured Meiothermus sp.
CCGAGCAGCAGTTTTGCCATGCTGGCAACCCGCCAGCCCGACCTGAGCCTGTTTGCCCTCTCACCGGGCATTCTGCTCTGGGAGGCCGCCGAGAACCGGGTACCTGGGCTGCGGCTCTTGACCCTGGTGGATCGCGAGGCCCAGCCCACCGAACCAACCGGGTTCGGGATCGGCCTGTGGGCCCTGGCCCTCGGCGTTCTTTCCTTGCTGGGGGTTTTATGGTTGAGGCGGTAGGACTCTCAAAACAGGGTCGTCTGTACGATCTGCACCTGCGCTTAACCGAGGGCAGCCTGGCCCTGCTGGGGCCCAACGGTGCGGGGAAAAGCACCGCACTGGCGCTGCTTGCGGGCCGTATTCGACCGGACGGGGGTCTGGCCAGGGTGTTTGGATTCCCGCCCCGGAGCCTCGAGGCCGCCCGGCTTCGGGCCTATATTCCCCAGCAGCTCTCCTTTCCGCCCAATCTGCGGGTGAAAGAGGTGCTCGAGGCTGCCCGGCAGCTCAAAGGGGCCAGCCCCGCCCAGCTTAAAGATGCAGTTGACCACATGGGTCTGGAGGAGCAGATGCACCGCACGGTAGCCCAGCTTTCGGGTGGCTGGCGGCAGCGTCTGGCCCTGGCTGCGGGACTGCAGGGCCAGTCTCCTCTGTGGCTACTGGACGAACCGGCTTCGGCCCTGGACAGCCAGGGACTCCACCGGCTGACGCACTGGATTCAAGACCATCGAAACCAGGGTGGCCTGGTACTCCTGAGCGCGCACCGCCAGGAGGAGATCGCTGCTCTGGCCCAACGCGCGATCTGGCTCGAGGGCGGCCGGATTGCCGATACGAGAAGCCCTGCACCACAGGTGAAACATGAAAAACCGGCGTGATATTCTCAAAACCCTTTCTGTTTTGGGCCTGGCTGCTGCGGCACCCCAGGTTCTGGCTCAGGCTGCACAACCCGCCCCTGCGTCGTCGGTTGGCCCCGATTTGATTGCTGCCAGGGCCATCCCCTGGGAGAATGGCCGGTGCGAGTTTTGCGAGATGCCCCTGCAAACCCCAGCACCGGGAGCCTGGCAGGGTCGCACCTTTAGCCCTGGCTTCTTCGAGCAGACCTACTCGCAAATCGCCCTGAGAGAACCGCTGCGCGGGCGGGATGCACTCCACTTCGAGTCCATTGGCTGCATGATCAACCATGCCTGGGTGCATGGTATTCGCGACGGACACGGAACCACCTTTTACGTAAGCGATCGGGGTCTCTACGACCCGGCCCAGGGACGCAATGCAGTCCGGCTGCTGCCCGCCCGCCTGGCTTCCTTCCTCTGGGGGGAGCGTCGGGGCTGGGTGGTGATGGATGCCAAGGTGGCCGCCTTTAACTCTCGAGTCGAGGCCGAGGTATTCGCCCGCAGGAACCCCGACCTGGGACGAACCTATACGCTGAATTACCAGGTCTTGCTCGACCTGGCACCCCTGCCAACCATGAATCTGGTTAATCTGCTGGCCAGGCACAGCGGTCTCTTGAGGTGATATAGGGGGTGGGTTTGGCCCACCCCCACAGGAGGTTTGTGATAAACCGCAGAAGTTTTGTTAGAGGGATGGTCTGGATGGTACCGCTGGTTAAGAGCGGCGTGCTGGCCGCCCCCAGACCCCTGCGCACCGGGGTGGATGTCTGTCCATACTGCCACATGACCATCCTGGATGCTCGGTACAGCGCCCAGGTGATCACCAGCACGGGCAGGGTCTTTTTCTACGACGATCCCGGCTGCCTGCTCGACCAGCTTGCAGGCCACGGCGGGCCGCAGATTACCGCCAGGGAGGTCTATGTTGCCGACTTTGCCAGCTCGGAGCGTAACCGAGCGGCATTTGTCGCCGCCGAGCGAGCACTGTTTCTCTTCCACGAGCGCATCCGCACCCCGATGGGCTCAGGGTTGCTGGCCTTTTCTGCGGCAGCAGGTGCGGCGGCCTATCTGCGCGAGCGGCCTCAGTTTGCCGATGGGCAGCAGTTGCGCTGGCAGCAGTTGCTCGAGCGGGGTCGTAAACAGCCGTGGGTGCCGGGGTTTGGTAGATGAAATCGCTGTCGCTGCTGTACGGCAAGGCCCTGCTGCGTAACCCCTGGACCAGCCTGCCGCTGCTTCTGCTTCCCCTGCTGGCCCTGGCCTTTGTGGGTCGGGGGGAGGCGGTGGCGGTCGTATCGCTGTATAGCAGCCTGGCCCTGCTGCTACCCCCCCTGGTGCTGGGGCTGGCGGTGCCGCTGCTGAGTGCGAGGGAAGAGTGGGTTTTCTGGGCGGCGATGCCCAGGCCAGCCTCCTGGCTCTATCTGTCGGGGGTGGTGGGGATTGGCCTGGGACTCAGTCTGCCCGTGTTTGGCGGGGTGGCCTTTGCGGGGGCCGTGCTGGGTCTGTCTGGCTCGTCCCTGATTCTGGTGCTGGCAGCAGGACTGGGTTTGTTGTGGCTATGGGTGGGGTTGGCGGGCTGGGTGAGTGCGGGCCTCGAGGCCAGTCGGGCGCTTGGGCTGGGACTGGGGCTGTGGGGGTTGCTGGTGCTGCTCTATGACCCCCTGGTGGTAGCGCTGGCGGTGGCCCTGCGGGAGTATCCGCTCGAGCCCCTTTTGCTCGGAGCCCTTTTGCTCAACCCCATCGAGCTGGTTCGGGTGGCCATACTCGAGGCCCTGGAAGCCCCAGTGCTGGTAGGGCCTGCTGGCTTTCTGCTGCAAGACTTGCTGAACCAGGCCGGCCTGGCCCTGCCTGCTGGGGCTAGCCTGATGGCGATACTGCTGGCACTGGGAGGTGCGGCCTGGCGTTTTGGCCGGAGGGATCGATGAAAATTTCCCTGGTTCTGATCGGGTTTATCGGACTGCTGGGGGGTGTGCTGGCCCAGAGTCTCAGGGTCGAGGAGGCCTGGGTTCGGCGGGTTGCGGGCAATATCACGGCAGCCTATGTAGTGCTGTTCAATCCCGGCCCCGG
>NZ_CALMCQ010000136.1 GCF_937863175.1 uncultured Meiothermus sp.
TGGGGGGCATCCCGGCCCCGGTGGGCTGGTGGCAGCCGGCGCAGCTCATGGCATAGACGGTCTCACCTTTGGCTTTCAAAGCTGCGTCCACCGCAACCGCGGGGGCGGCTGGCTGGGCCGGAGCTGGGGCTTCCTTGGCGGCTGGGGGCCGGGCGACCTCCTCGAGGGTTCTGTTGGTGACGCCGGTAGCGGCGAAGAATAGCCAGATTCCACCCAGGATGGCAACCGTTGCGATGACCGCACCCAGGGCGGGGAACCGCTCAGGTGCGGGCTTGACCTCGGCGTCGGCGACCCGCAGGGTCATCTCCAGGGTGCCCGAGACCTCCTTCCCCTCCTCGAGGCCCTGCACCAGCACCCCTGGGGTGTTGGCGACCTTGAAGGGGATCTCCTTCACTTCTTTAGCGCCATTGGTGTAATAGGTTACGACCCGGAGCTGGTGTTCTCCGTCGCTCAGCGAGCGGGTGTCATAGGTCACTTTGAAAGGGGGTTGGGTCAGCACCTGCACGGGCTCGGTGCCGCCATCCAGATATACTTCGATACGCTCAATCGGCATTGCTCGATTCCTCCTCGCCAGCCCATCTTCGGGGGTCTGGGCACTGTCCCCAAGACTACCAGAAAATGAGGGTGCTGTGCCCCTGGACTTGAATATAGGAATTGGGGACAAGGGCAAATGTCCCTGACCCCGATTGTAACAATGAAAACCTTTGGTGCCGCCCCGGTAGTTTGGACTGATTTTCAGAAAGCTGCACTACAGAGCGGAGGGGAGCAACCCCATTATCCCTTGCCTCCGCGCAGCAAAGCCACACTCTGCCGCACGCCCGCCGCTCCGCCCGTTACCTCGAGGGCCGCCGTCCCGGTGAACTCTTGCAAAACCCTCCGTACCCAGGCCCAGTCCACTACCCCTGCTCCGCAGGGCAGGTGTTCGTCCCAGCTACCCCGGTTGTCGTGCAGGTGAAAATGGATCAGGCCAGCGTGGAGGAGGCGGTGGTATTCCTGGGGGCCGTGGGAACCGCGCTGGATTAAGGCGTGCCCCACATCCAGACAGCAGCCGTACTGTGGGTGGGTCTCCAGCAGAGCCGCCAGTTCGGCGGGCGTTTCCAGCAAATCGGTTCCGTTCAGGCCCAGGTTTTCCAGGGCCACCGGGATGGCCAGCTCGAGCTGATGCAGCGCCCGGTGTAAATTCTGACCGGCGTGCACGACGGCCTCGGGCAGCCGCAGGGGAACCAGACCAGTATGCAGCACCCCACAAGCCGCTCCGATCTCGGCCCCAAAATGGATAGCCTGCTGGGTGCGCTGAAGCGAAAGCTGCTGCACCTGCGGCACCAGCGAGGCGATGTTCCAGTCCACAAAAGGCAGGTGCAGGCTAAAGCCCACCCCGGCCGCCCGGCCCATCTCGGCCAGCTCCCTGGCCCCCGGCAGCCGGGGATCCATCTCGTGCTGGTCGTAGGCAATCTCCAGAAAAAGCCCAAGCTCTGCGGCCAGGTCGAAAGACTGGCGGTAGGTCAGGCCGGCGGTGAGGGGGCTGAAGCCCAGCTTCATACAAAAGTGGTTTGGATTATACCGGATGCACCCTGCAAGCAAGGCGTTACAGGCAGCAAGCAGCCCATGCCGGGTATATGTCGCTTTACGCTTTCCCGAAAGCCCCTACAATTTCGGATACTTATCAAAGACCTCAATCAGCGGAATCGGTTTACCCTCCAACTGTAAACCGACCACCTCGAAGACCCATCGGCCTCGCTCGTTTCGACGCGGTGGCCTGAGTGCTGTATTCCTGGCTCCCAAGATACGCAGTAACCCACATGTAGGGTGCGTTCACGCACCACCCTTGCGCCGGGGTATTGCGGTGCGCAAGCGCACCCTACAATTTGTTTACTACACATCCAAAGAGTTCTCACCCCCTGGAGAAGAGCGCCAAACGCCAGGAAGGGCGCCGGAAACCAGAGTACCGCCGCCTATGCAAATGAGTCGAGACCGTGTTCGTCCAGCTAACCCAGGCCCACATCCGCTCGGCCCGAGTCGCCCTGACGCTACTCGCCCACAGCCTCGACCTCTGGCTCAACACTTAAGCGGCGTTAAGGAGATGTGAAAAGACCTGGACGCACCGCGATCGGCCGACATGATGTTAGTCGGAGGGAGATGGAAGAAGAAGTTGTCTAGAGATTAACTGTATCCCTTCACGTCATTGTCTAATGCGCACACTGCGAAAGCGCTCAATGGGGGCTACGACCTACGACGATAAATTTTGTCAAACAGCCATAGGATGAGTCGTCTTCTATCCACCTCGCTGCCTCCGCCTCTGCCAGCGCCGCGTCGCCCTCGCTGATCATTCCTGCTTTGACAAGCCGACGGGTCCGGGTTGATATCCTACCGAGGAAAACATCTCTGCCCCAGGTTTGAGTATCGACGGCGATAACATGCGTCTTAACATCTAATGCGCCAGCGTGGGTCAGCATTTCTCTGAGCCTGCGGCCCACATGGCGGTCGCCTCCCTGCCGCCGAAAGAAGTCTAGGAAAAGGGTATTTACATGCTCCACAGTCGGCGGGCTTGGGTGCATCACTACTGTGCCATCGTCTATGTCAGAGACGCAAATCAAGCCACCGGGCCTTGCATAACCAACCATCTTGGCGAGAAGGGTCTTGGGCTCTGGAGTATTATTCACGACAAGGCGACAAAAGACAAAATCGAACTCCGGCCTCGGTTGTGCGCTCAGAGCATCCGCCAGGACAAAGTCGAGGTTTCCGAGATGAGGCAGTGATCGGGCCACCCTGACCATCGCGTCCTCCTTCTCGATACCGACCACGTTGGCCGGATGCGCCAAAGTTGCCAGCTGAGCGGTAAAGTGGCCTGAGCCGGAGCCGATGTCCACCACGCTCATTCCGCTTCTCAAACCTGCCGCAGCCAATACGGGTAGTTCGTGGGAGAAGGAAGAGTGGGCCTGTCTGGCGAGCCGGGCTACTTCCAGATCTTGATTAAGAATACTCAAGTCGTACGCCTCTCCCACAAATCACCTCCAGAATATTTTTTTCGACCAGAAACCGTGTTCGTGCTGTACCCATAGCACGGCGGGAACCGCCGCACCGCGCAGTCCAATTCGTCGGCGCGGGTGTCAACGTCCGCGGGGACTTCCTCAGAGTCCAACAGTTTCAAAATGCCTTAAGTGGACCCCTCTGTCAAGACAGAATTCGGGCCTGGTCTAAGCGACACTCCCTCCCTTCCATTAGTATTGCATGAGGCCTGGTGTTGGCGTACTGGCTGAGCGGCGGGGCTGATCCAGAGTACACCCTTCACTTCGTTCAGGGCAGGCTCTCGGCAGGGGTCTGATAGTTGAGCGACTGGTGCAGCCGCTGGTGGTTGTAGAACTCCAAGTAGTGGCTGATGCCACTTCTGGCTTCTTTAGGTGACTGGTAATCGTGCAGGTAGACCTCCTCGTATTTCAGACTGCGCCACAGCCTTTCGGTAAAGCCTGCCCTGAGCTTGTCGAGGGGATGTTGTTGCTGGCCCGTCCCTTGCCGCCCATGCTGAGCCTGACCCCGGCGCGGTGAAGGAGCTGGAGATAGCTGTCACTGGTGAACTGACTGCCCTGGTCGCTGTTGAGAATCTCGGGTTGGGCCTGGGCCAGTGACCGAGTCACCGCGCTCCGCACGAAAGCGAGTTCCAAACAGTCGTCGAGTTCCCAGGTCACGACATATCTGGAGAACCAGTCCATGATGGCCACCAGATAAAGCCAGCCCCTGGCTAGGCGGATATAGTAACCCCTGTAGGGTGCGCTGGCGCACTAACAACAGTAACCATCCGCTAAACTCAACCTATGCCCGAATACCGTAGGTTCTACCAAGAGGGCGGGTGTTGCTTCTTCACCGTTGTCACGTTGGAGCAGCCCTCGTTCCGTCCCGACGCGACGGCTCGGAACGGCGGCCCCACAAGCGCCAACGGTTCCTCTGGGACGAACCTGTCCGCAAGGCCCTGCGCGAGTCTATCCAAGAAACCCGCCAGTCATTTCCCTTCAAGGTTGAGGCATGGGTTCTACTGCCCGGTCCCCTGCACTGCATCTGGACGCTACCCCCCAACCATGATGACTTCTCCATTCGCGGGTTGCTGATTAAGGGCGGGGTAAGCAAACGCGGCAAAGAGTACGAGAATCCCGCTTTGTTGTCGAACTCGAGGGTCGAAAGAGGCGAGTCCAGCCTTTGGCAGCGGCGTTTCTGGGAACATTACCTGGGTGACGAGCAAGACTTGATAAAACATCTGGACTACGTGCATTTCAACCCGGTGAAGCACGGGTATGTGGAGCAGCCCAGAGACTGGAGGTATTCGACCTTCAGGCGCTGTGTGGCCCGGGGCCTGTACAGAATTGATTGCGGGGCGGGAGTAACGTTCGAGGGGGAGTTTGGAGATGTGGATGATTGAGTGCCCATGTGGCTTGTGCGGTGCGCGAGCGCACCCTACAATTTGGCCTGAATTCTGGCTCTACAGAAGTATCCACAAGGCTCCGTGCTCAAAACTTCTATGGCCGCCATGGTCTAGATTTCGACATTCCAGTCTTTTCAGGGTTACGTGTGCCACGTGTGACCCTCGCAGTGCTGCCCGATACCCAGTATCCCAGTGGCTCAAACTTTGTGGAGTACGAGGCTACTGTTAATGGACGCAAAGAGCTGATGGCTCAAGTGAATTTCCGTCTCAGCCAAGTTTCTCAAGACGGCTTTGCTTTTTTTGAGATTCCCATCTATGCAGTTGATGGGGAGGGTAATCTACTCATTGACGTCTCAGGTATCCTCTACGCTCAATTTGCAGATGCCAAAGTGCGCTCCGCTGACAAAGCGATAAACATGGTGCGGGGTCGGGCCACTCTACAGGTCGCGGTAAATGTAAACGACTTTGTAGATGGACGAGCACAGTTTGATTTGACCAGAATAAGGCTGTTCTCAAAGAGTCGAACTGATGGTAACCCATGTTTTCGTAATATTACGTTCTCTGAATGGATTCCGAGTGCGGGGATGCGATCAGGAGTGACGCTACAGGGTTGCAGAGATGTAACCGTTGGCCACGAAGCCCCTAACGGCCTGAACTTGCCAACATACCCTTATCGCCTTCCTGCTGAGTATGTCAGCCGCACCAACCGCATACTGGTGGGCCAAAACCTCAACCAAGTCGCCCTCTACGACCAAAACCTGCGCGACGCCATCGAGCCCAGTCTCGACCCCAGTGGGCTGAGCCTGCAGAGGGTGCAGGCCCAGAGCACCTCGGGCGAGATCGCCCGCTTGATCCTGGGCTTCATCCCCATCGTGGGGGATGCGGTGGACGGGCTGGAACAGCTCTACAACGCCGCCACCAGCAGGCAGGTAGACCCGGTGCTGGCGGTGCTCTCGGCGGCGGGGCTGGCGCTGGATTTGGGGACAGGCGGTTTGGGGGATGTTACTGCCGGGGTCAAGTTCGCCTACCGCGTAAGTCTCAGCCTTACTAGTCGAGGCGGGGTGGTGGCCGCCGTGATCCGGGCGGAGTTCGTCAGGTTCTCGAGCGGCAGGGTGTCGCCTCGAGCGCTGGTCGGAGCCTTACACCAGCGCTTTGTTAGGATCGTTGATTTGGCAAGGGCACGCGGTTGTGGAGGGTTTGCACTCAGCAACGCCTGTTTGACTCGGTACGACAGAATAGCAACCGTGGTGAGGAGCCAGCAGGGTTTAGACTCCACGGCTGCTTTGAACAAGGTCGACACCACACTCGGGTCTGTTCGCTCTAAAACGAGTTTCGTACCTTTCCAGTTCAGTTACACCAAGGTGGCCTTAACTTGCACACGTCGAGCAGCAGGCCAGAACGTAACCATACAATCCGTCTTTTGTGACGGAGTAAACCTAGCGCACGTCTTCGAGGGCGAGATCAAGGGCCCCGTAGGCAACCCCAGGATTGTTGGCCTACACTATTTTGGCGATGGCACATTGGCCTCAACTTACAGAGCAAGCGTGACGGTTGTGGAGCGATACCGAGGAGGGTTCTATGCAGCTAAGGTAAAGCTTACCGACCCTCGTAGTGGTAGAGAGTGGGATAAGCGGGATGGGTGTAGTGCGCCCCTATTTTGAGACCACCAATGGTTCAATCTTAGTCACCTCC
>NZ_CALMCQ010000137.1 GCF_937863175.1 uncultured Meiothermus sp.
AGTTCCCCTAAACTGCATTAAGTGCCTGAGCCAGGCTGGAGGGAGGTGGTTCAGGAAACGATTAGCGCGTTCCCCCCGAACAGAGTAGCCGTCAGACTGCTCGAGGTTGCTGACGGAAAAGGAGACCGCCCTTGCTAACGTACAACAAGCAAATCCTCGATATACCCCTGCCCAAAGAAGACAAAAACGGTATCAAAAAAGCCTATCTGTTTCCCAACAACACCGGCGCAGAACCCGTCATCAGCCGCAGCTACGATGCCGATTTCCGCCCTGATGCCGCCTACAAAGCCAGCCTGCCCGATATGACCGAGACCGTAGACTCGGTAGAGGGGGCCAATGTCCCCATCCAACAGGTGGGTATCTCGGGCTTCAAGCTGCCATTGAAATTTGCCTCGCCCAGGGGGGAAGCCCTGACCCTCGAGGCCACCATCACCGGTACCGTCTCCCTGCAAGCCAACCTCAAGGGCATCAACATGAGCCGCATCATCCGCACCTTCTACGCCCGAAAGGAAGAGGTCTTCAACCTTGATACCCTGGGCAATATCGTTCAGGACTATCAGCGCGAATTGGGCAGCCTGAGCGCACGGCTCAAGGTTGCCTTCAGCTATCCCGCCCTGGTGCCTTCGCTGCGCTCCGGGCTGGAAGGTTATCAGTTTTATAGCGGCAGCTACGAAGCAGTTGTCGAGGAGAGCCGCCCAACACGCCGCTATGTCGAACTCGATTTCGTCTACTCCTCGGCCTGCCCCTGCTCAGCCGAGCTGGCCGAGCACGCCCGCGACACCCGCCAGGCCTACGCTATTCCGCACAGCCAGCGCTCCAAGGCCCGCATCAAAGTAGAGGTCGCTGCCGACACCGTGCTGCATCTGGAAGACCTGATCCACCATGCCCGCGAGGCCCTCAAGACCGAGACCCAGGTGATGGTCAAGCGTGAAGACGAACAGGCCTTTGCTGAGCTGAACGGGGCTTATGTGAAGTTTGTGGAAGATGCAGCCCGGCTGGTTTACGAGCAACTATTGTCCGACAAGCGCATCTCTGACTTCCAGGTGGCCTGTTCCCACCTGGAGAGCCTGCACTCCCACGATGCGGTCTCGGTGATTGCCAGGGGTGTATCCGGCGGACTCCGCGCCGACTTCAGTGATTTCAGCAGCCTGGTCTGTTAGGGCTAAACCAGAACTCGAGGGTCTACGGATTTTTGGCTCGAGCCTCCAGTACGCCTGAATCGTGGGCGGCTTGCTCGAGGGCGTTCCAGGCCAGCGTGGCGCACTTGACCCGTGCAGCCAGTTTGTGCACCCCAGCCAGCGCGGCCAGGTCACCTAGCTCAAGGGTGGGGGCGGCTCCCTCTACGATCATGGCTTTGAACTGCTGCTGTAACCCCAGTGCCGCCTCCCAGCTTTTTCCCTTTACCAGTTCGGTCATCAGCGAGGCCGAGGCCTGCGAGATGGCACAGCCCTGTCCGCGAAAGCGCAGGTCGCGTATGTGCTCTCCATCCGTTAAGACCATCAGCTCTATCTGGTCGCCGCAGGAGGGGTTGTCGCCCATCACCCGTACGTTGGCCGAGTCCAGCGGGCCGTAGTTGCGGGGGGACTTGTAGTGTTGCAGAATTATTTCCCGGTATAGTTCGTCCAGAAGGCTCATCTTCAGGGCCTATTGTAAAACCTATGGGTGGGGCATTCACCCCCCATGCACAATCTCAAAGTCATCAGCACCAGCAGAATATCCTGGAGGGTTGAATTATGCGCACATTCAGTAATCCCCCGGCCCGTGACCCGGCAACTCCCAAACGAGATTTTGGTCAGTTGCGTCGCCTGCTGACCTATACCCGTCCCTACCGGTGGGGTCTGTTGCTGGCAGGCCTGGCCAGCCTGATTTCGACGGCCTTCTGGCTTGCTTTTCCACAGCTTGTGAGCCGACTGCTCGACACCTCCATTTTCAGACAGGACGACCTGGGCCAGATTGACCGCTACACCGGATTACTGCTGCTGGTTTTTGCCGGACAGGCCCTGTTTGGTGGGGTGCAAAACTACCTGTTTGCTCGAGCCGGCGAGGGGGTGGTGGCCGATATTCGCAAGAGCCTTTATAGCCACCTGCTGGGCCTTTCGTCGCGCTTTTTTGAGAACCACAAGACCGGCGACATCACCAGCCGCCTGACCTCCGACGTTTCAACCGTGCAGGCCGTAGTCTCTACCGCCCTGGTGCAGGTCTTCACAGTACCGGTGATGTTTATCGCCACGCTGGTCATCCTGTTTATCACCAACTGGAAGCTCTCGCTCTTTATTCTGGCGGTGGTGCCGCTGGTAATCGGGGTCGCGATTGTGCTGGGGCGGCGCATTCGCAAGATCAGCAAGGAGTTTCAGGACAAAATCGCCGAAGCCAACGCCAGCGCCGAGGAGTCCATCGCGGGCATCCGGGTAGTACAGACCTTCAACGCCGAGCAGCTCGAGTCGGATCGCTATGCGGGCCTGATCCGGCAGTCCTTTAGGGTAGCCCTGCGGCGTGCCCTGAACTCGGCGGGGCTGGGTTCTACCGTCACGTTTACCATCTTCAGCTCGCTGGGCCTGATCTTCTGGTTTGGCGGACGGCTGGTAGCGGGGGGCGAGATCACCCCTGGTCAACTGGTCTCGTTTATCCTGTATGCCTTCAATGTGGCCATGAGCGTGGGAACCCTGGCGGGCATCTGGGCGCAGGTACAGAGTGCACTGGGAGCCAGCAGCCGCATCTTCGAGTTTCTGGATATGCGTTCGGATTTGCTCGAGCCCGCCCACCCAAAAAAGCTGGAAAACTTGCACGGCGAGGTGCGCTTTGAAGAGGTTCAGTTTGGCTACGGCGAGCGGGGCCCGGTGTTGAACCGGGTGAGCCTGGCCGCCCGGCCCGGCCAGGTGGTGGCCCTGGTCGGCCCCAGCGGGGCGGGCAAAAGCACCCTGATTACCCTGATTCCCCGCTTTTACGACGTAACCGGCGGACGCATTACCCTCGACGGGGTAGACATCCGCGACTTCGGCCTGGATGATTTGCGTTCGAAGATTGCCAGCGTACCTCAGGAGACCCTGCTGTTTTCGGGAACCCTCGAGGAAAACATCCGCTACGGCAAACCCCAGGCCAGCCAGGCTGAAGTCCTCGAGGCCGCCCGTGCCGCCAACGCCCACGCTTTTATTAGTGAGTTTCCCGAAGCTTACCAGACCATCGTGGGTGAGCGGGGGGTCAAACTCTCGGGGGGCCAGCGGCAACGGGTAGCGATTGCTCGAGCCCTGCTGAAAAATCCCCGGATTCTGATTCTGGACGAGGCCACCAGCTCGCTCGACTCGGAGTCTGAAGCCCTGGTGCAGGAGGCCCTCGACAAGCTGATGCAGGGCCGCACCACCTTTGTGATTGCCCATCGGCTATCCACCGTGCGCGGAGCCGACCAGATTGTGGTGCTGGATAAAGGCCGGGTGGTGCAACAGGGTACTCACGAGGAATTGCTGGCCCAGGGAGGGCTGTACAAAGACCTCTACGAGTTGCAGTTTGCTCGAGACATAACCCCGGTATAGCTGGTCTCAGTTTAGGTTCTCAGGTCAGTATACCCACTGGCCCGGCGGATGATCTTGTCTACGTAACCGTTGTTTCGTCGGCCTTGCTGTTAGGCCCCTGGGCCGACGTTGTAGGCGTGCAGCGCGGCGCACCAGCTTCCAAGCCTGGCCTGCTGTTTGGCCAGGTAGCGCACCCCGGCTTCCACCGCGTCCCGCAGCCGGGCCGGGTGCCACCAGGGTACCGGGTCGCCAGGCCAGGGTTCGTAACCCCTCCCCCAGCTCGGTAAACTCCTGCTTGCGGTTGACGATGATCAGATGCCGGTAGCGGCCCTCCATCGAGCGAATCACCTGGCGGGCCAGGGCGCTCTTGCCCGAGCCTGACTTGCCCACCATCAGCAGGCGGAAGGTCTGTCTACCGGCCACGTTCAAACTCCGATACAATTATGACGGGTAGTTTTTCTTTTTTTGCCGCCAGGTAAAGTGGTTTGTCCAAGGTAAAAAATTGTAAGTTGCTGCGAAACGTCTGTAAAGCAAGCGCTGCCGCCAGGTGCACGGCATCTGCTCCTTTCAAGGGATGCCTTTGACACAGGTCAAAGGCTTTCTAGCAGACCGTTCTTGATACAGGCAGCACCAGCCAGTTGTCCAGGTTGTTCAGCAAAAACGATTGGATGGCTCTTCCTTCAGATTTACTGAGGCTCTTCCTCTGCACCATTGCTCTGGTTGCACCCGCGATTTCTGGTACTACCAGATTGCAGATGCCGATGTATGCCGTTTCCTGGTAAATCGATAAGGCCAGGCTACTGAAGTGTTCTTGAGTGTGTATTTGGATTAATGCGCTGGTATCAAAGACAACAAGCTCATCTCCGTTGTTCTTTGACATACTCGAGGGAGCCTTTTTTGCCTTTAAGTTTGACTTGGGGGGGGAAGGGCCTTTTACCGGGAGTGACAGGCTCGAGAACAAAGAAATCATGCGCCCACGAGGTTGGGTTGGGGCCAATGACTTTTGGTTTGGGCGTTTTAGGAGCCGCACGTTTCATATTCTTAGCTTATCATGCACGGTAGTTTTGCCATATCGCCCACCCTGCCCGGGCCGCCAGGCCGAACGCTACCACCGCCTGGGCGGTCTCACACTTGGGGCAGCCCTGTTGATGCCGCAGGTTGTGCAGCCTGCCCAGGCCCAGGTACAGCCCCCCGGCCAGGACGGCGTAGGGGAAGAGGTCAGGCCACGTTGGCATGACCCTCCCAGCGCCGGGGCCAGCCAATCCGACCGGCCTGGGCCTGGCGTTGCAGGAAGGCCCAGGGGTCTACGTAGTGCTGCAACAGCCGTTCGCGGTCGTGCATGGGCCAGTCCTCCCAGCGGGCAGGTCGCCGGGTGAGGATGTCGAGGTGGAGGTGGGCGGT
>NZ_CALMCQ010000138.1 GCF_937863175.1 uncultured Meiothermus sp.
GGAGCACGCACAAAATTACCGAAGTGTCATTCTGAGGCCGCCAGGCCGAAGAATCTGATGCGCTTAAGTCCACCATATTCAGGCAGTACAGCGCATCAGACCCTTCACTTCGTTCAGGGTGACACCGGGATTATTTTCTGACTTCATATTGAACGCTTAGCACCTGGACTGGCACCATCGCAAAAGTGGAAATTGACGCCGGAGCACGCACAAAATTACCGAAGTGTCATTCTGAGGCCGCCAGGCCGAAGAATCCGATGCGCTTAAGTCCACCACATTCAGGCGGTACAGCGCATCAGACCCTTCCCTTCGTTCAGGGTGACAGGGACACCCTTTTCTGATTTCACCATACAGGCTTAGCACCTGACCAGGCCCCCTGGCAAAAGTGGAACTGGCCTCTCGTACACAGGCCAAATTGCCGAAGTGTCATTCTGAGGCCGCAGGGCCGAAGAATCTGGTAGGAAAGGAAAGAGCTTTCGGACGAGGAGAAGGGGTACAAGTGCAGGCGCAAGCTCGTGCAGGGGAAGCAGAGCGGGTTTGCCACACGAGGCTGCGGGCCAACAGCCGGTTGCAGCGGACGATTCGTTGCGCGGCCCGCCGCCGAACCGGAGCATTAGGGCGCGTAGTAGGTTACTCTGGAGAAGACCATGAAGTCAGCCAGAGCCATGCCGCTAAACGGACCCCACCAGGAACTCTTTGCCGACGGGAGTCTTTCTGGCGAGGGGCAGGTCAAAGATGGAAAGCGTCATGGGAAATGGATCTGGTACTACAAGAACGGCGGGCTAAAAGCGGTTGGGACATACACCCATGGCGAGCTGGATGGTTATTGGGAATGGTGGCGAGAGGACGGCAAACCCCTTCAAACGGGTTCCTTCCACTGCGGCCAGCAGGTCGGCCCCTGGAAGCGCTATTACGAGAACGGCCAGTTGTGGGACGAAGGCGTGTATGAGAGTGGCAGGAAAGTTGGCGAGTGGAGGGTCTACGACAAGAGCGGTGAGCTACAGCAAACCAGAGTGTTCAAGCCGAAGAAGTGAATGGGGGCCGATGCAGCAACGTCGAGCACACCGCACAGCTATGGGTTAGCGAGCGAGAAACAATGGACTTCGATACCTTGTGGAGGGTAGCCGACCATGCGCGAGGGGGGGGTAGACTGTCGGCTGCGGACGTGGCATTCGTTCGCGATGCGGTTCCGGTAGACCTCGAGACCTTCCCTCACCTGAACCTGCCGAAGGTCGTTCGCCACCCGGCTGGCTTCTCGATTTCCGGCGCGCCCGTCGGAACCTTTCTTCGAAGCGGGCTTTTGATCGCTGGCCAGAAGGCGCTTGGCAGCCGGTATGGCGGCTCGCGATTTTACGAGATGGTGGAAAGAGATCTGGCCTTCGGAATCATGCGGTCGCATTTCCACCATGGCTACCCGAAAGGAACCCACTGCTGTGTCCAGTGTACGCTGGCGGTGTACCCCGTTTTGCAGGCTGGCGCGATTCGGTACTTCAACTGCGCCGAGCTGGCCACGCAGGTGCTCCGTCTTATCGAAGAAGGCGGGTGGAGATTCTCCAGACCCGCTCATCCGAAACTGGTTCGCTGGGCCCTGGGCCCGGTGGCCGAGACGGGTCTGGCCCCTCGCCAGTAACCGGCTGCAGGCCTCAGTGCATGGCGCGTCCCGCTGCCAAAGCGGAATATTGCGCCGCACCCGAAGTGCCTTGACGAACGAACCCTCGAGGTTTAGTGTATTAGACAACTAGTGCACTAAGGAGGTGACTAGATTGTGGAATTTAGATGTAGAGGCAGGGCCGATTTATACGCAGATCGTGCGGGGGGTGGAGCGGATGCTGGCTAATGGGAAGATGAAACCAGGCGAGAAACTGCCTTCGGCACGGGAACTGGCGGCGGAATTGAAGGTGAACCCCAACACGGTGATTCACGCCTTTAGCCAGCTGGAAATGGCCCAGATGACCGAGACCAAGCGCGGCCTGGGCACATTTGTGCGGGAGGATGTAAATGTGGAGGGTATCCGGCTACGAATCTTGCAGGAGGCAGCTTTTCGCTTCTGGTCGGAGGTGCAGAGCCTGGGGCTGGGTCTGGAAGACGCCCAACAGGCCCTCAAAAAAGCCAGCCCGAATGGCCAGAGGGAGGAGCCGTGATGCTGGCGAAACTCTTTAGCGTGACCAAGCGCTATGGCAAGACCGATGGGGTGCACGACCTGAGCCTCGAGCTTCACCCAGGCCAGGCGGTCGGGCTGCTGGGCCTGAACGGCTCCGGCAAGACCACCACCCTCAAGCTTTTGGCCGGGATGTTGTTTCCCACCCAGGGCAGCGTGGAGGTGCTGGGCCAGCCTCCCAGGGCCAACCGGGGCCAGATTGCCTTTTTGTCCGATGCCGACAACCTGTATGCCTGGATGACCCCCACCGATGCCGAGCGCTTCATGGTGGGTCTGTACCCGGACTTCAACCTGCACCGCTACCGCGAGCTGCTGGCCTTTCTGGAGGTGCCAAAACAGGGCTACCGCTCGATGTCGCGGGGGCAGCGGGCGCGGCTGCGGCTGGCGATGGTGCTGGCCCGCGATGCCCGGCTCTTCCTGCTGGACGAGCCCCTTTCGGGCATTGATGTGATCTCGCGCGACCGCATCCTCAAGAGCCTGGTACTGGAGTGGCGCGACGAGGCCTGCCTGGTGCTCTCGACCCACGAGGTCAGCGAAGCAGAGGGGATTTTTGAACGGGTACTGCTGTTGAAGGAAGGCCGACTGGCCCTGGATGCCAGGGCCGAAGACCTCCGGGCCAGAGGGCAGAGTGTGAAGGATGCCTTTATTGAGGTACTGGCCTGATGGGGCAGGGGCTACCAGGAGGTACATCTTGATGAACGCATTTTCTACACTGTTGTGGCTCGAGTTTCGCAAGTTCAGCGTTTTTGGACTGGTGCTGTTACTGGGGGTGGTGGCCTGGTTCCTGGTGGCCCGGCAGATTTTCGAGTGGAATGGAAACAACCTCGAGTCCGCCGCCGCCGTTTTTGCTATCACAGCGGTAAGCGCGGCGGGCCTGAGCCTGGCCTTCCTGTTTGCCCTGGGCCTGGACTTTGGGCGTGAACACCGCGCTGGGCGCTGGGGGTTGCTGCTGGGCTCGCCCCCGCCAGGCTGGCTACACCTGGCGGTCAAGACTGTCTTCGGCATGGCAGCGCTGACCCTCTTCAATGGTGGGATGTGGCTGGTGCAGGCTTTCTGGCTCGGCCAGGCCGGGATCGGTCTGCCCCTGGGCCTCGGGGCTGGTGTGTGGCTCTACCTGCTGGGCGGCCTGGGGCTGGTGGTTCCAGCGCTTTTCCTGGGACTCCTGGTAGCGGCCTACATCCCCGGCAAGGCCACCACCCTGGCCTTCATCATCGGCGCGGTGGGGCTGGGGCAGGTACTGGAGTGGAGCGTTCGGCTGTTTGGCGGGCAGTTCTACAAACTGCTGCCCGCCTGGAAACTGCCTGCACCCAGCGTGGAGCAGAACCCCGAGGTGCGGATGCAGTGGGATAGCTTTCCGGGTCTGCCGACCGAGGCTTTCGTGATTCAGCTGATGCTGACCGCGCTATTCTTCTTCGCCGCCAGCCGGTTGTGGCAGGAAGTGGAGGCCTGAGATGCCGAGTGCAGCTTTTGGAACCGTGGAAATAGTCGTGTTCGGGGTGGTGTTCGCCTGGCTGGCCTACGCGGGCTACCGCCTCTGGACGGGCACCTTCAGCCAGACCGCCCGGTGGCTGGGCGTGGGCTTCGCTGCGCTGGCGGCCCTTGGGCTGGCCCAGGATCTGTTCGACCTCAACCGCCAGTCGGTGAAGGCCGGGGTGGTCTCGGCAGACACCGGGGTGGTGCGGGGGGTGGTGGAGGTGAGCGGCGGCGGACTGTGCATCGAGTGCAACCGCAGTCTGGACGGCGGTAAGTACCGTCTGCGCGGCAACTGGGCAGCCGGTGAGTACACCCTGCTGCCGCAGGGAACCCAGCCCTTCGCACTCAGCTTCCGAACGGGAACGGCCCGTCTGGATGGGGCCGAACTCGGCAGCGGCTGTGTGTCCGGCCAGATTTCGAGCGAGAGCAGGCTGGAACTCAACGGGGTTGGCAGTCTGGTGCTGGAAATTGGCCCTGGGACGGCGTGCCCAAATTGAGATGAAATCGAAACCCGCAGGCCAGGAGGAGTGGGGTGTCGTGGCTACTTTGCAGCAGAACCTCCGGGGATGCATACCGGCAACCACCGAACGCACCCCTGCTTTCTCGAGTACTTTCGATGGGTTTGGCATACCGCCTGACGACTCAATTCATGGGTTTCCATCTAAAAACGCTTGTCAGAGCTTGCCACGGACTGTTCGCGCCTCGCTTTTGCAGGCCATGGCATGCCTCACATTACATCTGACTCTATGGTTTCAGACTGAGCTAGGGCAGACTGGAAAGAGGTGAGGGAATATGTTTGACATTTTGCTTCAACCCCTGAACTTTTTCAAAACACTCGCAGAGCGCAAACCCAACCTGGTAGCCCCATTTTTCATTGTGCTGGCGGGAACCGTAGCGGCCTCGCTGGGTCAGGTTTTGTTGATCCGGCTGCTGCCCAGCTTTGTGCCAGGGGGGGTGCCGGTGCAACTGGTGTTTGCGCTGGTGGGGGGGGTGATTTTTGGCATCGTCTTGTGGGGTCTGGGGGGTCTGATCATCCGTCTGCTGGCGGGGCCAGACAGCCGGGCCTGGGAGGTTTTTGGCTGGGCCAGTGTACCGAACCTGCTGGTAGGCCTGGTACTGATCCCTTTCGGGGCCTTGTTTCCGGTGGTGGGCGATCTACCCCCCATGCCCCCGGTTACCGACCCGGATGCAATGACGGCCTGGCAGCGCGACTACCAGCAGCTGGTTGGGGGCGCGGTAGAAATTCTGGTTTTGCAGGGTCTGGGGATTCTGGGCACGCTGTGGTCGCTCTGGATTATCTGGTCGGGCCTGAAGGTCTTCTCGCCCAGCCGGGCCATGGTTGCAACGCTGGCGGTGGCGGCGGTTTCGCTGGCCTTTACCGTGTGGGGCATTCTGGCCCAGCGTTGAATGGAGTGACCATGCAGCAGTGGATGGTGGTTCTGGCTATGCTAAGTGTGCCCGTCTGGGCCTTTGGGCCGCGGGAGGCGCTGGCCTTTCGAAGCCCGGAACTGGGGCCAGCACAAGCAGCTCTCGAGGCAGCACGGCAGCGGGCCGATGCAGTGAACTGGGGTCTTTCCAGCAACCTCTCGGCAGGTCGCACCGACGGCAACAACCACTACTCGGTGGGGGTGGGTTGGCAGTTGAACTTCACCAGTCGCCTGGAGGCTGCCCTGGCTATCGCTCGAGCCGAGCGGCAGGTACGGCAGGTGCGGCGCGAAGGGCAGAAAAATGCCCTTTTGGCCCATGCCGGCCTGTGGTTGGCCCAGAGCCGACTGAGCGCCAGCACCAGGCGGCTGGAGTCGAGCCAGGCCCGGCTGGTCGCCACCCAGCAACGGGTAGCACTTGGTGCGGTATCGGCTATCCAGCGCGAGGAAGTAGCGCTGGCCGTGCGACAGGCCGAACTGGCCCAGCGACAAGCCCAGGCTAGTGTGTACCGTGCCAGGGCTGAGGCTGCGCGCTATGGACTGTCCGGTGATGCACAGGCTCAGACGCTCCGATTCGTACAGCCAGAAGGGGTGGCGGAACGCAGCCCAGCCTATCAAGAAGCGCTTGCGGCGCAGCAGCTTGCACAGGCCAGGGTAGAGGAAGCGGGCCGAACCTTGTTGCCAGAAGTTAATGTGGGCGCGGGCTACATCGGTACCGGCGCGCAGATTCAGACTGGAGCCTCCTGGACAGGCCGGGGGCCGGGAGCCAGTTTCTCGCTGGGGAGCATCCCGAGCGAGGTGAGTGCACTGCCGGTCAATCCAGTGACGGGACTGCGCCCTGGGCAGAACGAGTGGAAACTTAGCCTGGGTGCGCGGTTGCTTTTTCCCCTCGAGGCCCTGCCGGGACTGCGCCAGCTCGAGGCCGATCGTGACCTGGCGGCGGTTCGTTTGCAGCGCACCCTGGACGACCTGTCGCTGCGGCTGGTTGGAGCGCGGGCTGAAATAGCAGATGCCCTGGAAGGGCTCTCGCTGGCCCAGGCGCGCCTGGAACTAGCGGGTCGCCAGCAGGCTTTGGTACAGGCCAGGGTACAGGCCGGGAGCGCCAGCCCGATTGAAGCACTGGAGGCACAGGCCGGTGTGAGCGAGGCCGAGGCAGGGGTAGCCCAGGCCTGGCAGGGCTATGTGGCGGCCAGTGCTACGTACCTGGATTTGACCGATGGGGAATGGAGTGTGCAGTGATGCCCAGTGCAGAACATCGAAGTGCTTTCACAGGTTCTTTGTTGCGGACTCGAGCCTGGCCTACGGTTGGGTATTGCGCCGGGATCCACCTTGCTGGCCTGACCAGCTCAGCGCGGCGCAGCTTAGAGTGGTTCTCGGAGAAAACGCAGCCGTTTCCGAAAGTCAAAATACTGTACAGGACTCGTTTTGTGCCGCTAGGATTAGCGGCCAACACAGAGCAAGCCGCGATAATGCCAGAAGCTCGGCGCGTGTGGTATGCCTTGCTGCTGACCATCGGTTTTGCGCTGGTCTCTTTGGGTACGGCCCAGCCGGTGAAGGTGTTTTTACAGGAGGCCCATACCAAAGACACCGCCTACCTGGATGCGGAACGTTCGCTGGCCGCTGCCCAGGACGAACTGCGCAAGGCCCAGGGCGACCCCGAAATTGCGCCTTTGCTGCTTACCAGGGCGCAAGAGAGCCTGGTGGTGGCGCAAGCCAGGTTAGGCCAGAGCCGCCAGGAAGCCCTGGCACGGGCGCTGGAAGCCTACAGCGCGGTTTTACTGTCCCAGACCGACCTCGCCCTGGCCCAGCAACGCAAAGAACTCACCGCCCTGCAACTGCAAGCTGCCAGCCTGCGCTTCCAGGCAGGCGCCATCTCGGCTGCGGAACTGGCCCGGATGCGCGATCAGGATGCCCAGGCTGCCTCGGCAGTACGTACTGCCCAGCGGGCGCTGGATCAAGCCAGGGCCCGGCTGCGGCCCTATGGCGAAGTGCGGGTGGAGAGCTTGCCCGAGCCTGGGACGGTGGATGTGGCCCGGTTTGGCATCCAGAATCATGTGCGCTTGCTCGAGGTGCAGCAGCAGGACTACATCCGCACCGCGCGCTCCAAGGGTTTGA
>NZ_CALMCQ010000139.1 GCF_937863175.1 uncultured Meiothermus sp.
CCCACCCTGGAGAAGCGCTCGCCAATTCCCTTCCGACTGGGGGTGGCCCCACTTCCCCGCACGCCCGATGGCAGGCTTCCGCTTGCCGGGGGCACTCTGATGGTCTTGCGCGGGGCCAGCGAGCCCCAGGCGCGGGGGGCGGTGGCCCTGTGGCGCTACTGGATGGAGCCTGTCAACATGGCAGACTGGGTCAAAGCGACGTACTGCCTCCCCATGCGTCGCTCGGCCCAGCCCCTGCTGGAGGATTTTTACCGTGAAGACCCCCGCCGCCGGGTGGCGTTTAGCGGCCTCGAGCAGGCGGTTTCCTGGGTACAGGATCCCGAAGTTACCCTCTGGTACGGATTGCTAGAGGAAGCCCTCGAGCGTGTCCTGAAGGGCAATGCCAGTCCCCGTCAGGCCCTGGAAGATGCCCAGCGCAGGGCCCTGGCGGTGGAGCGTCGCTAAGGGCCGGTGTTTCCTAACGGAATCCTGATATGGATGCATCCAGGCACCACGGATGATAATTGGCAGGAAATCGGTATCCACTCACACATTCTTACGGGCGATCCGCAGTCTGTGGTGATGTACCCGGGTGGCCTGACCTTGCCATAATGATTTGAATGACCGCCTCGGCGGCTCGTACCACTTCCGGGCTGAGTTCTTCTCCGCTACCAAACCTTTGACCCTCGATGCCGTAGATCACGGTATATTCCGGCAAAGAGCCCAGGGTTCGGGCGAGTTCGATAGCCTCAGCCAGGTCGAAAGAATGGCTCGAGACTCCCATTTCGGGGCGCGTCACCCCAAACCGGTCATTGACAAGCTCAAGGCTGGTTGGTGTTCGTGGGAAGCGCCGCGACGAGCGCTCCAAAACCGAGGGCAGCGGCTGTTTTCCCACCTCGAGCACGTGAATGGTTCCTGCTGGGTGGCCCGAGACCACCGCCTCCACCACAATGGCTTCGTCAGCCTCGGCGAAACCCTCCACCAGTCGGGTCAGATCGTCCCCCACTTCCAACACAGCCAGCCCTGCTTTGTGCAGATGCTCGGCAATCCACGGCCCCACGCCATCGTCCTGGCGGTAGCGGTTGCCCAGTGCCAGAATTTTAATGGACATGTTCCACGGTCAGCCTTAGGAAGTGCGTTGCACAGGAGATGCAGGGATCGTAGTTGCGAATGGTCTGCTCGCAGCGCAGGGTCAGTTCGGGTTTGGGCAGCTCGAGGTGGGCAGCCACAAACTGTCGCAGGTCATCCTCGATCATCCTCAGGTTCTGGGAGGTGGGCGGCACGATTCTGGCCCCGGCGATCAGGCCCTGTTCATCCATCTGGTAGTGGTGGTAGAGGATGCCGCGTGGGGCTTCGCTGCAGCCCGCGCCCGATGAGGCTTTGGGCACCACGGGCATGCTGGGGGCATCGGGTTCCTCATACGCTGTGATGATACGCAGGGCCTCCTCACAGGCATACAGGGTCTCTACCGCCCGCACCACGATGCTCTGGAAGGGGTTGCGGCAAATCGGCCGCAATCCAGCTGCATGTGCTGCAGCCTGCACCGAGGCGGGTAGCTGATCGAAGTTCAGGCTGTAGCGGGCCAGCGGCCCCACCAGGTAGGGCTGGCCCTCGAGGGTCGCGTGCAGGGCGTTGGAGTGGGCCACCTGTTCTTCGTGGAAGTGTTGCTCAAAGGCTGCCACCGGGATGTCCAGGCCCCGGTTGGAGACCATGCGCCCCTGCAGAATGGGGTAGGCACCCTCTTCGCGCAGCGAGACAAAGGTATAGTCGGGCTCGAAGTCGGGAAAGTCCAACCCCCCGACGAAGCGCACAGTCTGGTAGGCAATCTCGCGGGCTTGCTCGAGTCGGTCTTGCATGGCCTGCAATTCTGCTTTGCGTGGCACGCGGTAGAACCCTCCTACCTTCACATTGATGGGGTGAATCTCTCGCCCGCCCAGTAGCGTCATCAGTTCGTTGCCGGTCTTTTTGAGCTTTAGGGCCTGCTTTACCAACTCGGGCTGGTCTTGGGCCAGCCGCACCGAGTCGGGGTAGCCTAGAAAGTCAGGAAGATGCAAAAAGTAGATATGCAGCGCGTGGCTTTCGATCCACTCTCCGCAGTAGAGCAGCCGCCGCAGTGCTTTTAGCTGACCACCCACTTCTAGACCCAAAGCAGCTTCCAGCGCCTGACACGAGCTCATCTGGTAGGCCACCGGACAGATACCACAGATGCGGGCGGTGATGTCGGGTACCTCGGCAAAACTGCGCCCGCGCAGAAAAGCTTCAAAGAAACGCGGTGGCTCGAAGATATTCAGCCGCACTTCTTCTACCTGGTTGTCCCTGACCCGCACGTACAAAGCCCCTTCGCCCTCCACGCGGGCTAAGTTGCCTACCTGAATGGTCTTGCTGTTCGGAATGCCTGGTTTCTGTGGCTCGTTTTGGGCAGTCCCGAGCGAGTTTATTTTCTGGCCAACACTCCGTTTAGACATGGCGTGCGGCCTCCTTGCTGAAGGCCCCAGCTGCAGCGTTGTAGGTGCGGAAGGCCCGCAGTTGGGCTGCCTCGCCCACCCCCAGGTGCGTCCACCAAGCGCTGAGGGCCACGGTGTTGGGGTTTTCCTGGGGGCCAAAGCAGCCGTAGCATCCCCGCTGATAGGCTGGGCAAATCGCCCCGCAACCCGCTTGCGTAACCGGGCCCAGGCAGGGGATGCCCTGGGCCACCATCACGCAAACCGTGCCCCGAACCTTGCACTCCAGGCAAACGCTGTGTTGGGGGATATTGGGTTTGCGTTTGTGTAGAAAGGCCGAGACCACCTCGAGCAACTGTCCTTTGCTGATTGGGCAACCCCGCAGCTCAAAATCTACTTTCACATGCTCAGCAATCGCGGTGGAGTGCTTCAGGGTCTGGATGTACTCAGGCCGGGCGTAGACGATGCGGGTAAACTCCTCGACATCGGCAAAATTGCGCAAGGCCTGGATGCCCCCGGCGGTCGCACAGGCGCCAATGGCAACCAGAAATCTGGAGTTCTTTCGAACCGCCTGGATGCGCTCGGCGTCGTGGGGGGTGGTGATGGAACCCTCCACCAGCGAGCGGTCGTAGGGGCCGGGCGTCACCGCACTGGAAGCCTCGAGAAAATTGGCAATCTTTACGGCCCCTGCCAGTGCCAGTAATTCATCCTCGCAGTCCAGTAGCGAAAGCTGACACCCATCGCAGGAGGCGAATTTCCAGACCGCTAGCTTGGGCTTGCTGCGTTTGCCTGGCATCTTCTACACCTCCTTTTGTGTCATCCAGTTGCGTACTTGTGAAAAGGCAAACACCGGCCCGTCCTTGCAGACAAACTGCAGCCCCAACTGGCAGCGTCCACAAAAGCCCACCGCGCACTTCATATTGCGCTCCACCGAGAGGTAGAGCCTGGCTTCAGGTATGCCACGCTTGCGCAGTTCGGCGATGGTAAAGCGCATCATCACCTCCGGGCCGACTATCATGGCGGTGGTGTGGGCAGGGTCTAGGCGCAGGTTGGGAATCAAACTTGTGACCATCCCCACCGCCCCATCCCAGCTACCCTCGGCACGGTCTACCGTAACCAACACCGGTGATGCTCCAGGGGCGTGGGAGAGGGTATGTTGCCAGCGCTTGAGTTCTTCGGTAAAGAGCAAATCGCTGGGGGTGCGGGCACCGTAAAGCAGATAGACCCGTCCGTAGTCCTTGCGGTGGTGCAGGATGTGGTAGATCACCGGACGCAAGGGAGGCAGGCCGATGCCGCCGGCCACTACCACCACATCGCCCCCCCTGGCCTGTTCCATCGGCCAACGGCTGCCAAAAGGGCCCCGCACCCCCACCACACCCCCCTTACGCAGCATGCACAGCGCCTCGGTTGCCAGGCCCACCGAACGGATGGTGTGTACCAGACGCTCCGGTTTGCGGGCATCCCCGCTGATCGAAATGGGCACTTCGCCCACCCCAAAGACGTACAGCATGGTGAACTGACCCGGATCGAAGCGTAGGGGTGGGCCTGCTGGTGCCTCTAACTCCAGGGTCACCACATCGGCGGTCTCGCGGATGGCCCGTGCGACCCGGAAGGGGCGGGGCAGCATCGGGTCGAGCCCTGGGGTATGGCTAATGAGGTTGACCATATAAGTCCAGTAGGCGAAGCCGGGTAGCCTGCAGGCGTTCACCGATGACCCTCGAGAAGCGCTTGCACAGTTCGTAGCCCAGATGATGATCTTCTTCGGAGCGCTTCCGCACCGCCGCAGCATCAAAGGCCAGCAGGCGGGTGGCCTGAAAAATACGGGCATCGAAGGTCTTGCGGGTTTCAGGCATCATCACTGACCAGCCCAACACCTCGCCTGGCCCCAGGGTCTGGATGGTCAGGTAACCGCGTCCAGGGGTGTGTACCTCGAGGCGTACCAGCCCTTCTTGAATCACGTAAAAATCCCTGGATTCATCCCCTTCGTGGTAGAGGTAATCGCCCACTTCGTAGGCCAGGGGTTGGGCCAGTCCTGCCAGCCATTCGATGTCCTTTGGGCGCAGACCGTGAAAGAAGGGGTGTTCGGCCAGGTAGTGTTCAAGGCTGGTTTTGGACATGGACGCCTCCCATCGCTGCGACCTCTTCGGTCAGGTCTATCCCTACCGGACACCAGGTGATGCAACGACCACACCCCACACAGCCCAAAGAGCCGAACTGGTCTTGCCAGGTCGCCAGCTTGTGGGTGAGCCACTGGCGGTAGCGGGCCCGGGTCGAGACCCGCACGTTCCCCCCATGCAGATAGGAAAAGTCGGCGGTGAAACAGGAATCCCAGTGGCGGGTGCGCTCGGCTATCTGCCCTGTCAGGTCGGTGTGGTCTTCCACGCTGGTGCAAAAACAGGTGGGGCAGACCTGCGTGCAGTTGCCACAACTCAAACAGCGGCCCGCAACCTCTTCCCAACGGGGATGATCGAGGTTCTGGTAGAGCAGCTCCTTGAGCCCTTCGGTATTCAGCCCACGCCCCATATTTCGGGCTGTCTGATCCACCAGGGCCTCGGCCTGGTTCCATTCCCGCTCGCTGGCCGGACGGTGGGCGATCTGGTTCAACAACCTGGCCCCTGCTCCACTGCCCACTGCTCCCACAAAGTAATGACGATCGCCTTCCAGTACCTCGGTCAGGGCCAGGTCAAAGCCTGCCCTGGCTTTGGGGCCGCTGTTCATAGAGGTACAAAAGCAGGCGTTGCCAGCCTGGGTGCAGTTGACTGCCAGGATAAGAACCTGCTCCCGCCTGGCCTTGTAGTGGGAATCCTGGTAGGGGCCGCCTAGAAAGACCTGGTCTTGAATCTGGATAGCCTGAAGCTCGCAGGCCCGCAACCCGAAGAAGGCATATTTGGGGAGGGGCTCGGTCTCGGATACTATCTCGAAACCCTGGGCCGTTTTGCTGGCCCGAAGCAGTCGCAACAAGGGTGGATGCAGGAACTGCTTGGGGCTCTGGGGTCCCACGTTGTAACCAAACAGGGCCGGGTCAGCACGTGGTTCGAGCCGGTAGGTACCCCCCTCCTGCCAGTCCTTGAGACCCACGGGCAAGTCCTCTAGGGTGTGCAATTCACCAAAGACGATGGCCCGCTCTCGTACCGTGGGGCCCAGGGTCACGTAGCCCTCATTTTTGAGGGCCTGCAATAGTTGCTCGAGCCCAGAGCGTTCCAGTACGAACTGGCTCTTGCTCATGCGTTCCTCCGTTGCGAATAGCCTAGCTTCTAGCCACTGGGCCAAATGACCTCTGCAAGCCTCGGGGGCCGATCTGAGCGGGGGAGCAGGGGTGTTTGTTGTCTTTGCTCCCCCCATTTTCTCGCGCAATCCATTTGTGCGAAACAGCATGCGCCTGATACTGCCCGCAAGACCGTGCTTCCCCGGTCAAACTAGGGTCTTAATACCTCAAGTCCACTTACGCTCATCGCGCCCACCCCCAGCGCGGTAACCTCTGCGCGGTTGATGAGCAGGTACTCCAGCTTTTCTTGCACCATCCCTTCACCCACCACCGCGTTGCGCAGAATTAACACACTTTCCGGCCCACCCCACTGGGCAGCGCAGCGACGGAAGGTCTCTACATCGTAGAAATCGTCTGGACTAACCTCGTCGCCCTCGATGATGCGTTCCCCCAGAAAAACGATGCGGTTGTGTCGCATAGTGGCCTCCTTCATGCCCTGGCTTTGCGGCCTTTGCGGTTTTGCTCGGTCTCCACGATGCGCCGCTTGGTGCGTACCACCGAGTCTGGGTTGAGGCTGATGGAGTCAATGCCTGCTTCTACCAGGAAGGCGGCAAACTCGGGGTAGTCGGAGGGGGCCTGACCGCAGATGCCCACCTTGCGCCCGTGCTGGTGGGCTTTCTGGATCAGTTCGGCGCAGGCCCACTTAACTGCGTTGTTGCGTTCGTTAAACAGGGCGGCCACCTGGGTGGAGTCGCGGTCAACGCCGAGCACCAGCTGGGTCAGGTCGTTGGAGCCAATCGAGAAGCCATCGAAGATCTGACTGAACTCCTCGGCCAGAATGATGTTGGAAGGAATCTCGGCCATTACGTAGACTTCCAGGCCGTTCTTGCCGCGCTCGAGCCCACCTTCCTTCATGGTTGCCAAAACCTGCTGGCCTTCTTCCACGGTGCGACAGAAGGGAATCATCACCACCAGATTGGTCAGCCCCATCACGTCGCGCACCCGTCTGACCGCCTCGACCTCGAGCATGAACCCTTCTTTGTACTCGGGGTGGTAGTAGCGGCTGGCGCCCCGCCAGCCCAGCATGGGGTTCTCCTCGCTGGGCTCGAAGGGTTCGCCGCCCAGCAGCCGGGCGTACTCGTTGGTCTTGAAGTCGCTCATCCGCAGAATGACGGGCTTGGGGTAGAAGGCAGCCGCCAGCACCGCAATGCCCTGGCTCAGGCGATCCACGAAATACTCGCGCCCGCTGGGGTAGCCGTTGGTTTTGTCGGCAATTGCTTGCTGCACCCTGGCGCTGAGTTTTTCGGGGTGCAGCAGCGCCATGGGATGAATGCCCACCCAGTCGGCAAAAATAAACTCCATCCGGGCCAGGCCCACCCCATCGTTGGGCAGTTGCGCCAGCCGAAAGGCTTGTTCGGGGTTGCCCACGTTCATCATGATCTGGGTGCGGGTGGTGCCTATCTTGTAGGGGTCGAACTCGTCCACGGCAAACTTCAGGGTGCCCTCGTAGATTCGACCTATCTCGCCCTGCGCACACGAAACCGTGACCGGGCCCCCCCTGGCCAGGGCCTTGGTCGCACCTGCGGCCCCCACCACTGCCGGGATGCCCAGCTCGCGTGCCACAATTGCGGCGTGCGAAGTGCGCCCACCCCGCTCGGTCACGATGGCGCTGGCAATTTTCATAATGGGTTCCCAGTCGGGGTTGGTGGTGACGGTCACCAGCACGTCGCCGGGCTTAATCTGGCTCATGGACTTGGGATTGCGGATGACCTTAGCCTCGCCGGTCGCGATTTTTTCGCCCACCGCCAGCCCTTCGACCAACACCTTACCCTCTTGCAGGAGGGCGTAGGTTTTGATGGTGGGGCTTTTGCGGCTGTGCACCGTCTCGGGCCGGGCCTGCACGATAAATAGCTCGCCGGAGATTCCGTCCTTGGCCCACTCGATATCCATCGGGGTGGGAGTTCCGCGCTTCTGGCTGTAGTGCTGGTCAATCATTACCGACCACTGGGCCAGTTGTAGTATTTCGTCATCGGAGAGCACCCACTGGCTGCGCTCGTGGGGGGTAGCCGGGAGGTTGCGCAGCTTTTGCTGCTCGGTATCGTAGACCAGGCGCAGCTCCTTGGCTCCGAGGGTTTTCCATACCAGGGGCTTGTAGCCTTTGGCCAGGGTCTCTTTGTGGACATAGAAACGATCCGGGGTAGACTTGCCCTGCACAATGTTCTCGCCCAGCCCCCAGACCCCTTCCAGCATCACCAGCCCGTCGTGTCCGGTCTCGGTGTCGAGGGTAAAGATCACTCCCGAGGAGGCCAGATCCGAACGCACAAGCTGCTGCACCCCTACCGATAGCAGTACTTTTTCGTGGGGGAAGCCCATGTGTACCCGGTAGCTGGTGGCCCTTGCGGTGTAGAGGCTGGCAAAGCACTTCTTAACTGCATCCAGCAGCTCAGTCTCGCCCTGTACACCCAGGAAACTCTCGTGCTGCCCGGCGAAACTAGCAGTCGGAAGGTCTTCGGCGGTGGCGCTCGAGCGCACCGCGACCATCAGGTCTTCCACCCTGGCCTGGCTCGAGAGTTCGCGGTAGGCCTGCAAGATTTCCTCCTCGAGGTCTTCGGGGAGCGAGGCCCGCAAAACCAGGCTGCGAATCAAACGGGTGCGTTTGGTCAGGTCATCGGGGTCATCGGAGTTCAGCTCACGCAACTGCTCGCGGATCGGGGCATTCAGCCCGTTGGACTGGAGGAAGTGCTGGTAAGCCTCGGCGGTAACGGCAAAACCATCGGGTACGCGCACCCCCAGCCTGCCCAGCTCCCGCACCATCTCGCCCAGCGAGGCATTCTTACCCCCCACCAGCGGTACTTCATCAATTCCGACCTCCTTGAACCACCGTACCCAGCGCAGGGTCGGCTGGACAGCGCGGGCCGTGGGCCGACCTGGACTGGTTCTGGGCTTTACGGATTCAACAGTAGCCATAAAGACCTCCTGTCTAAACCCTAAAATGCCACCGTTACCAATCCATTACCGTCCAGGAGTACATTTGTCCCATTCTAGAGGCGTTGTGGTCGGTGGCGCTTTCTTTTTCGAAAAGCAGGCGGGCCCTGGAGAACTCCGCTGGTTGTTACCTGGCTTTTGGCGCTCGACCGGCCTGCGCCCTGTGACAATCCAGAAGCAGCGTTATACCGGATTCAAAAAGATCATCCTCCAACCCGGAGACCCCGAGGCTCACTTTTTGAATCCTGGAGCACCCCCCTCCCGGACGGTCGGCGAAAAAGCGTCTCCCTTCGGTCGGGTTCCGAATCTGGTATTCGAGTACCTCCACCTTAAGAATTTGCCGTACGCACAGCGGTTCTGCCACAAAGCCGTGCCGGCGCAACGATTTCGTAAAACCATAACCGAATGGTGCACTGTGGGCCCCTTAGAGGTGCCGCTCGAGCCACTCTTCTACGTCTTGCAAGACCTGGGCTTTGTCCAGGTCGTTATGGGGTTCATGGAACCCGCCGGGGTAGACCCGCAGTTCCTTGTCGGTAAAGGGCATTTCTTTGAAAAGCCAGCGTGCGCCCTCTACCCGGTTGATGGCATCGGCCTCGCCGTGCAGGATCAGCAGCGGTGTGCGGATGTTCTTGGCCAGGGCTTTGACCGACTGGATGGTTTGCAACACCTCGGTGCCCCAACGGGCGCTGGCTTTTCCATGTACCAGCGGGTCGGCAACATAGGCCTGCACCACGGCACCGTCGCGAGAAAGGGCTTTGGTATCCAGGCCCAGTCTGAGCGAAAAGCTGGGCCAGTACCGGGAGAGCAGTCGGGCGACTGCTACCAGCAGGGGCCGGGCGCTCTCTCCGGGTTCGAGCAACGCACCGCTGACCACGGCTCCGCGCAGCCCGGGGGGCTGTTGTACCAGATAGTCCAGCACAATCAAGCCGCCCATGCTATGACCGTAAAGGAACGGCGGTAGGCGGGGTTCCTGGGTTTCCACAAAATGCCGGAAAAGTGCCAGGTCATTTCTATACTCGCGCCAACTGCGGATGTGTCCCCGTTGTCCTGGCGAGCGCCCGTGGCCCCGAAGATCGAGCGCATACAGGGTGTAGCCTTGCGGAACCAGATGGTTGACCAGACTGGCATAACGCCCACTGTGTTCACCAAATCCATGGATCAGCAGCAGCACCGCCCTGGATGCGGCAGGCCGCCATCGCCGGTAAAACAATGCCAGCCCATCCGAACTCAGAAAAATACCTTCCTGGCCTTGCATAGCGTATACGGGTATATTATACCCGCCGCACCGCCAGGATTCGCACCGGCTCCAGTATCCACTGGCCCTGTACCGGTGGTGTATCCCCGCCCGAAGGCCGTTGTTGAATCTGCCGCACTACTTCCATGCCCTGCACCACCTGCCCAAAGGCTGCAAAGCCCTGCCCATCGGGGTTGCGCCGGCCACCGGAATCCAGCTCGGGCTGGTCGCCAATACAGATAAAGAACTCAGAATGCGCCGAGTCTGGCTCCAGGCGGGCCATCGAAATTGTGCCGTCCAGGTGACGCAAGCCGGTCTGGGCTGTGGTTTCTTGTGGGATGGGAGGCAGCTTGGCCGGATGCTCGTCCATTCCCAGCCCACCCTGAATCACCTCGATCTTTACTGGACTCTGGGCCTGGTTATCGAGGCGGACGGTTCGATAGAAAGTCGCGCCGTGGTAGCGATTTTCTTCCACATAACGCAGAAAGTTGGCTACCGTGATGGGCGCCCGGGCAGGGAAGAGCTCAATAACCATCTGCCCCAGCTCGGTCTGGATGGAAACGGTGGGGTTTGCCTCTTTCATAAATGGGGTTTAGGTTCGATCATGAATTTCTGCCAACCTCGAGGATCCTTGCGGGTCGGTCCAGCTTACCGCCGTGTAACGTGACCTTGCCAGTCCGCCGGACGTTCTCCCAACCCCAAACGCCAGGCCACCCCTCGAGCACAGCGTTCTGCTGCCTTACCGTCGCCATAGGGGTTGGAACGGTTGCGCATGGCGTTCAGGGTTGCCCCATCCGATAACAGGGTATCAATGGTGATGAATACCTCTTCGGGGTTGGTTCCGGCTAGCTTCAAGGCCCCCACCGCTAGTCCCTCGGGCCGCTCGGTGACATTGCGCAACACCACCACCGG
>NZ_CALMCQ010000140.1 GCF_937863175.1 uncultured Meiothermus sp.
AGAGCCGACGGTTCAGCCTGCGGAACGATCTACAGCGGAATGTTCCCATGCTTCTTGTAGGGCAGCTCTTCTTGATTGGTGGAGAGCATCTCGAGGTGCTGGATCAGTAGTCGCCGGGTCTCGGCGGGGTCAATTACATCGTCAATGTAGCCCCGTCCAGCCGCCACGTAGGGGTTGTCGAAGGCTTTTTTGTACTCGGCGATCTTGGCCTGGCGGGTGGTGGCAGGGTCGGGAGAGGACTGGATTTCCTTGCGGTAGATGATGTTGGCCGCCCCTTCCGCGCCCATCACCGCCACCGCCGAGGTAGGCCAGGCCAGCACCACATCTGCGCCCATGTCGCGGGAGTTCATGGCCAGATACGCACCGCCATAGCTCTTGCGGGTAATCAGGGTGATCTTGGGGACGGTGGCTTCGGCGTAGGCATAGAGCATCTTGGCCCCGTGGCGGATGATGCCCTGGTGCTCCTGGGCCACGCCGGGGAGGAAGCCGGTCACATCTACGAGGGTCAGGACTGGAATGTTAAAGCCATCGCAGGTGCGAATAAAGCGGGCCGCCTTGTCGGAGGCATTGATATCCAGCGCACCAGCCATGTAGCGCGGGTTATTGGCCACAATGCCCACCGACATCCCACCCAGGTGTGCAAAGCCCACCAGGATGTTCCTGGCAAAGCTGGGGTGTAGTTCCAGGAACCTGCCCTCGTCCACGATGGTCTCGATGACCTGGTGCATGTTGTAGGGGCGGCGGGGGTCGGGGTGCACCAGATCCAGGAGTTCGGGGGTTTTGCGGTTCTTGGGGTCGTGGTTCTCGAAAATGGGTGGTTTTTCCCTGGCATTTTGCGGCAGATAGGTCAACAGGCGCTTGATGGTGTCGAGCACGCCCTGATCGCCGTCGCACTCGAGGTGGGCCACGCCCGATTTGGCCGTGTGGACTTCCGAGCCGCCCAGTTGCTCGAAGGTGACTTCCTCGCGGGTCACACTCTTGATAACCTCCGGCCCTGTGATGAACATGTAGCTGTTGCCTTTGCTCATCAATACAAAGTCGGTAATGGCCGGGCTGTACACGGCTCCACCCGCGCAGGGCCCCAGAATCGCCGAGATTTGCGGCACCACCCCCGAGTAGACCGCATTGCGATAGAACACCTCGCCATAGCCCGAAAGGCTGTCCACACCCTCCTGGATACGGGCCCCCGCCGAGTCATTTAAACCGATCACAGGAGCACCGACCTTGACCGCCATATCCATCACTCGAGCGATCTTCTGCCCGTGGGTTTTGCCCAGGCTGCCGCCCAGCACTGTAAAGTCCTGGCTAAAGACAAAAGCCGTGCGCCCCCCCACCTGGCCATAGCCCGCAATGACCCCGTCGGCAGGTGCTAGCACACCGTGCATCAGCTCGGTTTCGGGGTGTTCGGCAAAGGGTTGCAGTTCGACAAAGGTATCCTGGTCGAGCAAGTATTGAATGCGTTCACGGGCGGTCATTTTGCCTGCCTCGTGCTGCTTCTTGATCCGTTCCGGCCCACCGCCTGCTTCGATAAGTTTGCGCCGTTCTTCCATTTCTGCCAACAATTCTTCCATCCAGGCCCGCGTGTTGTCTGCCATAGCGTTTGTATCTTACCAATGCCCTTTGGTGTCATTCGTACCGGCTGGCTTGAAGCGACGCGGGCTCCAGTACCTGATTTCCGGTAGGAGTTCCGCCCGTCTTACTGCGGGATTTGCTCTCGAGCGGCTTGCTTCGGGGCCTGCAGGGCATACCGATTTCACTGTTACCAGACCACATGGGTCTGGGCCGGGTTTGCCGCATAGCGTTTTTGGTTCCCGCCGCACCCGGGCCTCGAGTCCTTCCTGCTGCTGTGCCATTTCAGCCAGGTGCTCTTTTCATGCCAGCCCCGATACAATAGGCTGTTAAACCGGAACGATGGAAAAACTTGAGCAGGTAATCCGTTTGGGGCGCTACGAGGAAGCCCGAAGCCGCATTCTGACCGGGGAAGACGGGAATGCCGATGGGTTGGCGGTGCTGCTGGAGCTGCGCGACTGGCTGCGGCTGAAGGAGTACGGAAAGGCTCAGAAGCTCCTAGAACAGGATGGCGATTTGATTGCAGGCTACCTGGATGTGTCCGAAGCCAGGGCGGCTATCGAGGCCTTTGATCTGGAGGATGAGAGCAAAATTACTGCCTACCTCGACGACCCCCACCTGGGTGCAGAGGCCTGGGCGGCGCTGGGGCTGGTGCACATTCGCAGTGGCAATCGAGAGGGGGCCAGGCAAGCCTTTGATACGGCCCTGCTGGCCGATCCCGGCCACTACCGGGTCAGAACCAACCTGGCCAATTTGACCCTCGAGGCGGGCCAGACCGACGAGGCCATTCGCATGTACGAAGGGGTGCTGAAGCTGAATCCCGAGTATGCCCTGGCGCATCACAACCTGGGGGCGGCCTACCGCAAAAAAGGCCAGATTGACAAATCGGTTTACCATATCAAGCGGGGCCAACGCTTACAGATGCGGCCCGTGGCCCGCCCTCCTCGCTCCATGGTGCCGGGTTCATCTGCCCCACTGCCCCTGCCCGAACGCCGTCCCTTCCTGGGCCGTTTTGGCAATCGCTGGTGGCTGTGGTTGATGGTGATTGTGGTGGTGTATTTGCTGCTGGCCCGCCAACCCTGAGGGGTGTGCGCGGTTCCCGTGCTGCGTTGTTTTTGTGCGGGTGCGCTCGGAGGCTCTACCGCAGTTTGCCTCCCCAGATCTGGCCGTGGTCTACGCACCAGAAGCAGTTCCCCACTCCGGTCGAGATGCCCTCGAGTTCAGGGGGACGGGTTGACCAACCGCTGCACTTTGTGCGGCAGCCATCCGAAGACGGCTCCTCAAGACTGTTGCAGCATTTGCTTGGCAAGGGCCGTAAAGCTCTCCTCAACCCCCTCACCGGTTCTGGCGCTGGTGTAGTGAATATCCCACCCCCTGGCACGAAGCTTGTTCACTTCGGCCTCACTAACCTGCCAGGGAAGGTCGCGTTTGTTGAGCATCAGGATGAAGGGAACCGATCCCAGCACCTCCTGGGTGCGCTGCTGAATGCTCAGGGCAACCTCCAGGGTCTCGGCACGGGTGCCATCGGCCACCAGCAAGTAGCCAGAACTACCGCGCAGGTAAAACGATTGCACCCGCTGAAACTGGTCTTCGCCATAGAGATCCCACAGCACCAGACTTACTTCCTGGTTGCCCACTTCGACGACCTTCTTGTCAATTTTGACGCCCAGGGTGGTCTGGTACTTTTCCGAAAAAATACCGTGCACATACCGTGCAACCAGGCTGGTTTTCCCTACCGCGAATGCCCCCAGCATGCAGATTTTTTTCTGAATCACAAATAAGCCCCCCACCCCTTTTTGATAGAACCCAGATGTTGAGATATCGGCCCACTGGTTGCTGCAAATATGGGTGCAGTCTAAGGTTGGAGATGCCCCGAGCGCAAGAGGTCGCTTTGAGCGGGGGAGGTGCGCTTATTACCGTCGAGTCCACGACCGGGCCGGTGCAGGGGCCAGCCCCTGCTTCCGACGGACTACCGGCTCTGGGGTTCCAGTCTAAGCTGGCTGGTCTCGAGGTGTTGTACCCCTAGCAGGGGGGCCAGGTTGCGCAGGCGGCTGAGCCAGGCCCAGGTGCTGCTTCCCGAGGCTACCAGCACCCCATCGCGCCAGACCAGCTGTACTGTGCTGGGGGTTCCTAGTTGTTGCTGTACCCGCCTGAGCACGATTTCGGGCTCGAGGGAGTGATAGGGCTGCCAGATAGCCCGAAGCTGCTCGGGACGAAGGGGAAGACCGTCCAGCAGTCCCTCGGGGCTGGCTGCCAGGGGGTCGCGCAAGCCCCGCACCAGGTAGCGCCGGGGTGCATCGGTTACGACGATGCCAGGGGTGTTGGAGAGGCGGTCGAGATATGTATTCCAGGCCCGCTCGGTCTGGAAATTGTTCCACCCCCACCAGCCCAGCCCTACCAGCAAAACGCCCACCATCAGCAGAACCGCATAGGGGCGACGGCTCTCGGGGCGCTTGTACTGGGTTTCCAGCAGGGCTTCCAGCATGGGATGGGCATCGGTAAAAATCTTGTTATCACCGGAATAGCGCCGCAACTCCTCGGCAAAACGGGTGTGAATTTCCGAAAGTGTGTCCTGCAACCGCCCCTGTAACTCCTTGGGCGGGGCGCCGCGCACCACGGCTGCCAGGATGGCCTGGGCACTCTGTTCCACTACCAGCACCCTGTCACCAAAATTCACCGTATTGAGCCCCGCGCCCGGATCAAACGCATCCCGCACAAAATCACCGATGGCCGTGAGCATTCCCGATACCAGAGCACCATCCTGGACACTGGTGCCAGGGGCTGCTTGGTGGGCCAGCAAAAGCCCACTGTCCCGCTGGATCAGCAACACCTGTTCCACCCGGTAGAGCAGGGTGTGCGAAAGCACCACCTCGGCGAAGGTTTTCCCGGTAGAAAGGGCCTCGAGCCGCCAGCGCAGGCCCTGGACGCTGAAGGCCTGGTCGAGGGTCTGGTTGAGGCTTTGGGTCAGGGAGGCAAACAGGCTGGCCACCGCCCGGCGAATGGTCGGCAGCAAGATGGGGAACAGGATTTCAATCAGCAGCCTGGGGTTGCGCCGCACCAGCCGCACGAAGGTTTCTTCCAGAATCGGGTTGAGTGCGTACTGTACCGATTTATCGGTTCTGGTGCGCCGAATTAAGGCACTCGGCAGGGCCTGAGAGACCTGTTCCTCCCACATCGCGGGGTTTCGCAACTCCTGCAGGGCCTGCTGTTCGGGCTGGAGCAACAACCGCCGCAGCACCTCGAGGTCGTCGGGTGGGGTTGGAGGGGTGGGGTGGGCCATAGCGAACCAAC
>NZ_CALMCQ010000141.1 GCF_937863175.1 uncultured Meiothermus sp.
GGCACATAAACCCCAGACTGGGGAGGATGCTGCTGCAAAAGCTCGAGGCCGAGCACCTGGACGGCCTGTACCGCGCCATGCACAAAAAAGGGCTTTCCAGGAACTACATCCGACTCGCCCACGTCTGCCTTCACGATGCACTGGGAAGGTTGCATCGCAAGAAAAAGCTCGCCCAGAACGTTGCTGATCTGGTGGACACCCTGCCCCAGCAGTCCAAGAAGTTCGAGGCCGAAACCTGGACGGTGGAGCAGGCCCAGCGCTTCCTCAAGGTTATTCAGCAAGACCGCATGTGGGCCTTCTACTGGCTGGCGCTAACGGGTTCATTCCGGCGGGGGGAGCTGCTGGGGCTCAAGTGGAAGAGCATAAGCCTCCAGACCCACCCCGTCCACGGGCAGTACGTGGCGATCAGGATTGAGAACAACCGGGTGTCTTCGGGCAACAAGGTTTTCGAGCAAGAGCCCAAGACCCATCGCAGCAAGCGCCCGGTGATCCTGCCCTACGTGGCCTGGGAAGTGCTGCAAGAGCACAAGGGCATGATGGAAAACGAGCGGCAGGCCCTAACCAAGAAGGGCTACACCCCCGAGGATACTGGCCACGTCTTCCTGAGCCCGGAGCATGTCCCCTGGCACCCCAGTAACTTCTCCACGCGCTCGTGGAAGGTGTTACTGGACAAAGCGGGCGTACCTCGGATTCGTCTGCACGACCTCCGGCACACCAACATTACCCTCGACCTGGCCCTGGGAGGGGATCTGAAGACAGCCAGCCAGCGAGCGGGCCACGCCAGCATCCAGATCACCGCAAACATTTACCAGCATCCCGACATCGCCCAGCACCTCGAGGCCACCACCCGCCTAGCCAACCTTCTGACCCCCCAGCGGAACCGAAACGACCTCCAAGAGCGCCCGAACTAATCTCTGTCGGTATGTAGTCGGTAAATTGTAAAAACTGAGGGATAATTACCCTCAGTTTTCTTTGTCCACCACTTACTTTCTGGCTCCGCGAGCAGGGCTCGAACCTGCGACCATTCGATTAACAGTCGAACGCTCTACCAGCTGAGCTATCGCGGAATAGCCCCGAAGAGCGATTGTCAATATAGCAGAGCCTGCCAGTCTTGGCAACCCAGTTCTCACAGCTCTTTCTAGTCTGTAGACTATTGGGGCTGGTATATCAATGGGCAGCATCGTGCCTTTGAGTAAATTCCGATGAGGAACGCAATGGAAGGCCGTGTACCCCCCCATAATCTGGATGCCGAGGCCAGCGTGCTGGGTTCGGTGCTGCTGGACAGCGAGGTGCTGGATCGGCTCGAGGGCTTTATTGCCGCAGACGCCTTTTATAAAGAAGTCCACCGCAAAATCTGGGAGGCCATGACCCTTTTACGCTCGAGGCGCGATCCGGTAGACCTGGTCACCCTTTCGGAACAGCTACGCACGGCGGGGGAACTTGAGAACATCGGGGGCCTCTCGTATCTGGTGGGGCTTTCCGAGTCCACCCCCACCGCAGCTTATGCCGACTACTACGGGCGCATCGTGGCCGAAAAGTGGACCCTGCGCAAGCTCATCACGGCCGCGGGCGAGGCCATGAAGATGGCCTACGACGAGGAAGGAAGCCTCGAGGACATCCTCGACACCGCCGGGCGTAAGGTGCTCGAGGTCTCCACCCAGGGGGCTAAGTCCGAGTTTCAGAACATGAAGGAGCTGGTACACCAGACCTTCGAGCATATCCAGTTGCTCTACGAAAACAAGGGCCAGACCGACGGCATTCGGAGTGGCTTCCGTGAGCTGGACGGCGTGATTGGCGGCCTTACTGCCGGCTCGCTCAACATCATTGCAGCCCGGCCTTCGATGGGAAAGACCAGCTTTGCCCTGACCATCGCCCAGAACGTGGCCCTGCGCGGCGAGGGGGCCGGGGTGGCGATCTTCTCACTCGAGATGCCTGCTGTACAGCTTGTTACCCGGATGCTCTGCTCCGAGGCCCGAATTGATATGAACCGCCTGCGCCAGGGCCAGCTCACCGACCGCGACTTTTCCCGGCTGGTGGATGTGGCAGGCCGTATATCCGATGCGGCCATCCTGATTGACGACACCTCCGACCTGACCCTGATGGAGCTGCGGGCCCGCGCACGCCGCCTGCATGCCCAGCACAAGCTGGGCCTGATCGTGATTGACTACCTGCAACTGATGTCCGGCCCCAACAGCAACAGGAACGGAGGAGAGAACCGCCAGCAGGAAATTGCCCAGATCTCCCGTGGACTAAAAGGACTGGCCCGCGAGCTGAGCGTGCCGGTCGTGGCCCTCTCACAGCTTTCCCGTGCGGTGGAGTCGCGCCCCAACAAGCGCCCCATGCTCTCCGACCTGCGCGAGTCGGGATCCATCGAGCAAGATGCAGATTTAGTCATGTTCATCTACCGCGACGAATACTACAACCAGCACTCCGAGAAGGCCGGGATTGCCGAGATCATTGTGGGCAAGCAGCGCAACGGCCCCACCGGAGCCGTCGAATTGCAGTTTCATGCCCAGCACGTGCGGTTCAACGATCTGGCTAAAGATGAAATTTAACCGTCGAGAAGGGCGCGAGGGGCAGGCGACGATCATCGAATTTTGAGTGGCTCCCTCACTCGAGGGGGCTGTCTCTGGCTTCGCACGGGGTCTTTGACCAGGACTACCGCCCAGTCCTGGCTACACTGCAAGAGTGCGGTTGGTCTGGTTGCTCCTGATCCTGGCGGGCGGAACCTTCTGGTTCATCCGCGAGGTGCAGGCCCGCCCCATTGCCCGCCCGCCGGGGGTGCTGGCCCCCCACGCGCCCTTTCAGGCCCCCCTGACCCAGGAGAGCGACGTGCGCCTGGAAAAACCGGGCTTTCGGTTCGAGCCGGTGGCCTATTTCGAGCTCGAGGCCAGGGTGCTGTCCCGGCGGCTCTACCGCTACGATGCCGCTGCTGCAATTTCCCCGGTAGACCTGGCGCTGGGCTGGGGCC
>NZ_CALMCQ010000142.1 GCF_937863175.1 uncultured Meiothermus sp.
CAGGCTGCCGCCGATTTCTGTCCAGGCGAGCGGCAGGGCGCCGGCCTGGATGCCGGGGAGGAAGATCACGCGGGCTTCGCGGGGCTCCTGAATCTCGAGCATGAGGGGAGCGGCACGGCCCGAGATACCCACTCCCAGGGGGTTTTCCACATAGATGTGGCCCTTGAGTTGTAGCAGTGAGGGTTCATCGTGGCTGGCCCACATGATGCCCGAGGTGGTGGCCTGGGAAGGGGTGCGTACCCAGCGCACGTGGCGGCCATCTACTTCAAAGCCCTGTCCGAAACGGGCTTCTTCCAGCAGAGCCAGCTCGCTGCCTCTGGCAATCTCGCCCACGCTCGGCCCCATCGGCAGGGCTTCGTTCATCCCCAACCAGGCCTTGAGGCCGTGGCGGGTCCAGCCCGGCAGGGTATTGACGAAGGTGCCCCAGTCGGCGGTGTCCCCTGCCATCAGGCGGTGGTAGGCCTCGGCCATGCGCTGTTCTTCCATGGCGCACTGCAGGGCCGCCTGGCGGTGGTACTGCTGGCGACGGCCTGGCTGCAGCCCCAGGTACAAGACCCGGCGGCTGGCGTCATCGGAGAACTGCCACTGTCCGGCATAGACCAGCCAGCCCCGGCGCTCGAGTTCATCCAGATAGGGCGTAGCTTCCAGCGCATCCAGCAGGCCCTGGCTATAGGGGCCCGGATGCACCGAGAGCCGCTCCAGGGACAGACGGGCCTCGAGCGAGAGCATGCGGGCCTCGAGTTGTACCTGGGCCCTTACCCGCTGGGGCAGAGGCACCTCTACCCCATTGTGGGGCACCGCCAGCAGCTCGCGCAGGTGGCCGGGCGAGCCCCCCGAAGCCAGGAACAGCCGCGCAGCCTGTACAAAAGACAGGTTTGAGAGCATCGAAACTCGGGCCTCCGCCCACGACAGGGGCGGCAGGGTGATGTAACGGGTGCGCTCGGCAGGATAGTGTGAGCGCAATTCCAGGATCAGTTTGGGGTCTTCGCCGTAGGAGGAGCGTTCGACAACCCACAACCCGTCGCGGTCGGTGAGGATACGCTCCATCGAGACGTCGGTGTAGGGCGGACGCAGGTAGTGCAGCGCCTTGCCACCCCCGCGCGGGCCTTCCAGAAAGGGCATACCCAGGGCTTTGGCCAGGGCTTGCGCAAAGGCTGTGCGCCCCGAGCCGGGCCGACCCATCAGGATCAGCACCGATGGCAGGGCGAGCTGGGAGGCCACCTCCTGCACCAGGCGTTCGCGGCCGACGGTGCCAGAGCTATTGGCCATGAGTTGCGAACGCTGGCCCTCGAGCCAGGCTCTAAACTCCACCGAAAGTTCTTCCAGCCCCTCCATGGGTGCACCCGGCGAAGGGGTGCGATCCAGGGAAACAAAGGGCGGGAGTTGCAAAGGATCTTCGCCCGCTTTGAACAGGGTATAGCCCAGGGGCGCCAGGGCCTGGCTCAGGCGGTGCAGCTCAACCCGCAGATTCTGCGAGGCCGCGGTATGGCCCCAGAGCAGATCGGCTAAAACTTCGCGCCGGGTAGCGCCCTCGAGGGCCAGATAAAACAGAATGGCCAGACCCTTACGCTGGAGCTTTAGCTCGCGGCCCTGATACTCCAGCCGGGCTGGCCCCCATAGTTTGAGTTGGATTGGTCCTCCAGCTTTATTCATGCGTACACTCCTAGCAAATCCCCTTGGGGTCCAGGTGGGTTGCTTCCGCGATTCCCAGGGAGTGCGCGAGGCGCATACCGGCTGTGCCGGTAACCTGGACGAAGCCATAACCTGGTGGCGAAACTCCCGGTGCGAATACCATGCTGGCAGTGTCCGCAACATTTGCGGTGCGCTATAAGGGCATGGGGGTATACCACCAGGGCCGATTCAGCACGGGATTGTTTCCGCAACCCCTGCCGGGATACAGACATCAGCGGACGGCCCGAGCCATCCTGCCATGTCTTTTGCACGTTACCTCCCTTTTTCAAGCGTGAACTCCTTCGTTAAACCTCTATCGCAGGGTAACACGTTGAAGGGGAATCCCGTGGTCAAAATGCACAACCAGGTCACACCCCCCCCGTTCTGGGGTCTTCTTGGTGATGGGGGTAGACCCGCAAATAACGCGCTAACCCCTCCAGCAGAGCCGTTCCACAGAGCCTCTGATGCAACTTGCACCCGAATTGCCTCCAGGCCATGTCACGCCCCGTAAGGGGTTGTTAATTTTGGCTGTAACTATACTGCTATGCCCGCTTTCGATCTGCCGTATTGTGCTCCAGGGGGGTAGCCGCAAAAGGCCCGCCAACGCGTGGAGCCTCGAGGCCACCTTCTAAAACCAGGGCCAGCAGGGTAGCCGGGGCAGGGCGGTTGCCGGATAGTGTTGCGGTAGTTGATGGGTGGCCTTGTCTTCGTTGCTGGCGTATGCTGATACCAGGTTCAACCCGAGGAGGCGCCACCATGCACGGGGACACCGGAGTCGAAATTCGGCAAGGGCAGTTTTTCCGCTATGCCCTTCCCAGAGGCTGGGGGGTGGCCGAGGATGGGAATTTCGCGGTTGTCCTGGTCGCCCCGGACAAGGCCGCCCTGACCATCATGGTCGGCAATGCGGGGCTGCCCCTCGGCTACAACCCCGTGCAATACCTTTACGAGCGGCTTGCACCGCAGTTTCCCAATTTGGCTTTGGGCCAGCCCCAACCCGCCCAGCCGGTGATGGGGATGCAAAGGGCCTGGGTGTTTGAGCTTGTCTACAACGTTAACGGGGTGCCCTGCCGTGGCGTCGCCAGGTGCAGCGTAACCTCAGGCTACGACGGTTGCACCCTGGTAATCACCTGTGCAGCCGCCCAGGAGGTGCAGTGGGCAGGCTATGCCCACTGGCTGCCCCAGATAGCCGACCAGATTGTCCCAACCCACAGCGCCGCCTTCGGGGCCAGCGCGATGATGATGCAAAGCCTGCAAAACTCCATAGCACTGAGGCAGCAAGCCCAGGAATACCACCAATGGTCACAGCAAACCTGGCAAGCAGTTACCGCCCATCGTGACCAGATCCAGGAGAAGAACAACTTCTACATCCGCGAAAACCTGGGCGGTGTGGAAACCTTTGTCAATCCGTATGATTCGAAGCTGGTCGAACTCCCCAACCAGCACACCCACCACTGGGTGAATCGCCAGGGGCAGGTCTTTTCCACCAACGACCCCAGCGAGGATCCCAATGCGGGCGCCACCGAGGAGTGGGTGCCCATGACCCGGTACAAACCCTGAAGGGTCGGGCAGGTAGACTCTTCTCAGTCTATCCCCAGTCCTCCCGCCCTCAAAACCAGGCAGACCGCCAGACCTACACCCCCAGCCGTGTAGTTTCGCCCAGAGGGCTGGCTTCTCGCTTTGGGCTCTGGGCCTTAGGCTATATAGCGTGCCAGGAATTGCCATTATCGGGGCTCAGTGGGGCGATGAGGGGAAGGGCAAAGTCACCGATGCCCTCGCGGAGAATGCCGACTTCGTGGTGCGTTATCAGGGTGGGGCCAATGCAGGCCATACCGTGGTGGCCCAGGGCAAAACCTTCAAGCTCAACCTGCTACCCACCGGGGTGATCCACCCCCAGGCCGCCAACGTGCTGGGCGACGGCATGGTGATCGATGCCTTCAGGTTTGCCGAGGAGATGGGCAGTATCCGGGCCGAGGGGCTTTCCCCCAGGGTGCTGGTCTCGGATAAGGCCCACCTGGTGCTACCCCACCATAAGGCCGTGGAGGCCCGCAACAACTTTGTGGGCACCACCAGGCGCGGCATTGGGCCGGCCTACTCCGACCGCGCGCGGCGGGTGGGCATCCGCGCTGGAGATTTGCTTAACGATAAGGTGCTGGCCGAGCGAACCCTTACCCTGCTCACCGAGAAACCCAACTCGACCATGGAAGCGGGCTGGGACACCCCCGAAAAAGCCCTGGCTGAACTGTACCGGATGCGCGAGATCCTGGCCCCCCACATCACCGATACCGGGGGCCTGCTGCGCGAGGCTATCAAGCACGGCAAGAAGGTGCTCTTCGAGGGGGCTCAGGCCACCATGCTCGACCTGAACTATGGCGATTACCCCTTCGTGACCAGCTCGCATCCCACCGTGGGAGGAATTCTGGTGGGAGCCGGAGTAAGCCACAAAGCCATCAACAAGGTCTACGGGGTGGTTAAAGCCTACTCAACTCGAGTGGGCAACGGCCCTTTCCCCACCGAACTCTTTGGCCAGGAAGACGAGTTCCTGCGCCAAAAGGGCGGTGAGTTCGGCGTGACCACCGGGCGGGCTCGGCGCACCGGCTGGCTGGATCTGGTGCTGCTCAAGTACGCCTGCGAGGTCAATGGCTTTGATGGACTGGTGCTGACCAAGCTGGATATTTTGTCGGACTTCCCAAGCGTAAAGGTAGGCATTGAGCACCGCCCCGACGGAAGTGTTCGCTACCAGGAAATTCCTGGCTGGGGCGACCTGTCGGGCATTCGCAGCCGCGAGCAACTTCCTGAAAGTGTTAAACGCCTCCTCGAGCTGATCGAAAACTTCACCCAGACCCCGGTGGTGATGTTCTCCACCAGTCCCAAACGTGAAGATACCTTCGGGGCCGTGAGCTGGGTCTAGCGCAAAACCTCACCCGGCTTGATTCGCAAAGCCCGCCACAGGGGCAGCAGCGAGGCCAGCATCACCACCCCCAGGCTCATCACCGAGACCCATAAAAAGTCCGAGGCCCTGATCTCCACCGGCAGGCTGGTGATGAAATAGAGTTCACCGGGAATCTCCACCGGTCGCCACTGGAAATAGCGGGACAGTCCCCAGCCCAGGAGGTTGCCCATCAAAATCCCCAGCACACCCAGAATCAGTCCTTGCAGGGCAAACACCCCGGCCACCTGGGTTCCCCTGGCCCCCATCACCCGCAAGAGCGCGATGTCGGGGGTCTTTTCGATCACACTGAGCACCAGCACACTGGCCATGCCCAGCGCCGCTACCACCACAATCAGGAAGACCACGATCCCGATTACGCGCTTTTGCAGGGCCAGTTGCTCAATCAGGGTGCGGTTGGTGGACTGCCAGGTCTGGGGAAAGTAGTGCTGCCCAGCCAGGGCCATACCCACCTGGGGGGCCAGGTCGGGGTCGCGCAGGCGAATCTGGTAGCCCGAGAGCGCGGTGGGCTGCTCCATCAGTTCGCGGGTATCGGCCAGGGTGGTGAAGGCAAATCCCGAGTCGAGCAAAAAGTTGCCGGTCTGGAAGGTGGCGACCACCTCGAGCTGAATCCGCTTCTGGTTAATCGAGACCAGAAACAGCTTATCGCCCGGATAAGCCCCCAGGCTGCGGGCCAGCGCACTGCCCAGTACGGTGCCCCCGTCTTTGAGCCGGGATAAGTCTAGATCGGGATAAACGGCCTGCCCGCCCTCCCCTAGACCGATCAGGGTCGCAAAGTCGGCGCCGGCTGTGCGGCCCGCCTCGGCCCGCCGGGTGAGCAGGGCTTTGCTCAAAAACACCGGTGCTTGCCCAATTACCACCGGGTTATCCGGCGGAACCGGGCTGTTTTCTGGATCCAGGCTTTGCAGGTACAGATGCGGCACCGCCTTGAGGGTGGCATCCACCAGGCCCTTGATAAAGCCATTGGTGAGCGAGAGGGCGGTGGTGAGCACCATGATGCCCACCGCCACCCCCAGCAGCGTAATGAGGCTCTGGGTGCGGCGGTAACGCAGGTGGCGCAGGGCAAGAAACCAGACAAAGCGCATAGGGCATAGGGTCAAGGGTCTAAGCTGCGCCACCCTGAGTTGGTCAAATCCCGACAGTCCCTCAAAAAAGCTGCATCCTCGAGGGCGCAGTACCCAAACAGACACCGAGCCGGAGATGGTGGCAAACATGCTCTGGGGGCACTTAGAGTCAGGAACCCTCTGATTTTTGGCCCTGGACTCTAGACCCTCGACACCTGACTATCTTACCCTCGCCCGCGCTGGATAACCGTAACCCTTACGTTGCGAACCCCGAAGCGAATGGCCGTGTTGCGATCGGGGAGCCATACATCCAGGCGCTTGCGTTTGCGCGGGTGCATGGTGTCTTCCACCACAAAAACCCGGTCGCGGAACAGGTAGTTAAAACGACCCTTTCCCAGACCCGCAGGGGTACCCAGATCTTCGAGCATCACCTTGGAACCATAGGGCAGTTCGCGCAACATATCCCGGCTAACGGCAATGATGCCGATGCGGGTGCGTGCCCCGGTGGCGGTGATGAAGGGGGTACTGTCGGTTTCCCACACCGAGGAGGTATAGGCCGTGGCCTTGAGGGTCATGACCCTGGGGGCCTGGGCCAGGCCCAATCCAAACACTGCAATCAGCAGGATCAGGCTTGGAATGCGGAGGTGAAATAGCCGTTTCATACCCCTCGAGGGTAGGGGGGTTGTTCTCAGGTTCCCTTAGAAATAGGGGTCACGGCTCTCATCTGCTTGTGAGGTTTAGTCGGAGCTAAATCGAATTTTTTTTATTTTTGTTTGCTGGAAAGAGTTTGTTTGGGCTTTTGTTTTATGAGTTCAACATAAAGCGTTTCTTGAGATTTCTCATCTCGACCCTGACAGCTCCCTGACAT
>NZ_CALMCQ010000143.1 GCF_937863175.1 uncultured Meiothermus sp.
ACCCTGTCATCATACGACTTTTTCCCCTGCGTCCTGTCAAGCGGCCGCTCTGGCATCTGCCTGCAACCCCCTCTGGCCCAGAGCACCAGCGATCACGATTCTCCCGGTTTTGCCGCCGGGATCAGCAGCGATAACGAGTTCTGTAAGACATTCTAACGTCAGGGGGTTGTCCCCTGCTTTCGAGATCGCTGAGCTACGCCGGTTTGGCCCCTGGGCCAGCGCCCAAATCCAGCCTGGTACACTCTAGCCAGTGAACCCGACCAGGCCGTCTACTGCCCCCTGGGCCTATGCGCTGGGCGAGTTTGGGCTGAGCCTGCCCACCCATGTGGTGGGCAGTTTCCTGGTTTTTTATTTCACCGACCACATCGGTCTGGCCGCGACCTGGGTAGCCCTGGCCCGCAGCATCAATGCAATCTGGGATGCAGCAAACGATCCATTGTTTGGCTACTGGTCAGACCGCACCCGGCATCCCAGGGGTCGGCGCTGGCCCTGGCTGCGCTTTGGACTGCCGCTCTATGTCTTGTTTGTACTGCCACTGTGGTTTGTGCCTGGCGGTCTGCAAGGGTTCTGGCTTTTCGCCTATCTGCTGTTTTTCTTGCTGGTTTTTGAGACCCTGGCAACCATAGTCTATCTGAACTTCAATGCACTCTTCCCGGCGCTCTATACCCAGGAGGACAGCCGCGTGCGGGCCAATGCCCTTCGGCGGGCCGCGGGCTTGCTGGGTTTGCTGGCCGCTACTTCGCTTAGTCCTCTGCTGTACACCCAGCTCGGTTTTGGCGAGATGATCCTGATCTGGGCTCTCGTCTCGGCATTTTTCTTGTGGATCTTTTTCTCTAAACTGGTTGAACCGGCCTGGAAACCCCCTCCTGAGTATGCTGGCTTCTGGCATAATCTGCTCGACAGCCTGCGAAACCGCAACTTTCGGCTGATGCTGTTGGCCATAGCCCTGGCCCAGACGGCTCTGGGGCTGATGATGCTGGGCTTCCCATTCTATGCAAAATATGCTCTAAATCTTCCCGGCGCCCAGATGGGGCTGGTCTTTGGGGCGGTCTTTGGCGTTGCGCTCATAAGCGCCTTTGTATGGCCGTCAGTCACCGGGCGGCTGGGTATCCGGCTCGGCTGGCAGGTAGCGATGGGCCTGTTTGTGCTGGCTTTGCTTCCCTTGTGGCTGGTGGACAGCCTGATGGAGGTGCTATTGCTGGCCCTGCCCTTAGGCCTGGCCATAAGCGGTGTGGTGATACTGCAGGATGTGGTGATGGCAAACCTGATTGACCAGGATGTCCGGCGGAGTGGACTGCGCCGGGAAGGAAGCTATTACGGTATAGCAGCCGTCCTGGTTCGTCTTTCGGGGGTACTGCAAACCCTGGCTCTGGCCTCTTTGACCCCGCTGTTTGGCTATGTGAGCGGTGCCCAGCCAGGCCCCGATCCCGAGACCGCCTTCCGGTTTTTGCTGGCCGGCCCGCCGGTGCTGGCCATGTTGCTCTCGGCGCTGGTGGTGCACTTTCTCCGTCTAGAACTAGCTCGCTCACGAAAACTTACTTGAAATGGTTCTTGTGGCATCAGATTTGTTGAAGTCGCCAATCACTAATAGAAAAACAGGCCGAGGTGTTAGGCGCGACAATACGGGATGTCACAAGTCTCGGGTCAGAAGCTTTTTTGTCTTGCGGCCTGCCAAATGTTTTGACTTGCGACTTTTAAAGAATGGTGGGTGCGGTTGTACGAAAACCGTTGTCTCGTCAAACCTTGTAGATGCTACCAAGGGCCATAGATAGCTGTGCCTCTGGTGTTGGTCCGAAACACCTTTCCGATCTGCCCGGCGCTGGGTAGAATCGTCGGGTGCAAAGGGTTTTCATCGAAGACATCGCCAAACACGAGGGCCAGGACGTTCTACTGCGCGGCTGGCTGACCGCGCGCCGCTCCAAAGGCAAGATTCATTTTCTCCAGCTGCGTGATGGCACGGGTTTTATCCAGGCCACCGCATTCAGGGGTGAGCTGCCCGACCTGCAGTTTGAGCAGGCCGACCATCTGCCCCAGGAAACGGCACTGGAGATAGTCGGGCTGGTACGGGCTGATAGCCGGGCACCGGGTGGTTACGAGCTTTCGGTGCGAGGGCTTAAGGTGGTGGCCCTTCCCAGCAAGGAATACCCCATCACCCCTAAGGAACACGGGGTGGAATTTCTGATGGATAACCGCCACCTCTACCTGCGCCACCGGCGGGCCTGGGCGGTGCTGCGGGTGCGCGACGAGCTCGAGCGGGCCATCCACGACTTTTTTCACCAGCGCGGCTTTATCCGGCTCGACACCCCCATCCTGACCCCCAATGCCGTTGAAGGCACTACCGATCTGTTCGAGGTGGATCTGTTCGATGGTGAGAAAGCCTTTCTGGCCCAGTCTGGGCAGCTTTACGCCGAGGCGGGCGCGATGGCCTTTGGCAAGGTCTACACCTTTGGCCCCACCTTCCGGGCCGAGCGCTCCAAAACCCGCCGACACCTGCTGGAATTCTGGATGATCGAGCCGGAAGTAGCCTTCATGACCCACCCCGAAAACATGCAGCTGCAGGAGGAATTTGTAGCTTATCTGGTGGGGCGCTGCCTGGAAGAGAAAAAGCGTGAACTCGAGATGCTCGAGCGCGATACCACGGTTCTACAGACCACGGCCCAGGGCAACTACCCCCGCCTTCATTACACCCAGGCTGTGGAGATGGTCAACCAGATCGCCCAGGAAAAACCTGAACTGGAATTGGCCCCGATGGACTGGGGCGACGACTTTGGCGCGCCGCACGAAGCAGCGCTTACCTCGCAGTTTGACCGCCCGATTTTTGTGGAGAAATACCCGGCTGTCATCAAAGCGTTTTATATGGAGCCCGACCCCGAAGATCCGCGCCTGGTGCTGAATGCCGACCTGCTGGCACCCGAAGGGGTGGGCGAGATTATCGGCGGCTCGCAGCGCATCCACGACCCCGGGCTGTTGCGCCGAAAAATACGGGAGCATGGCCTGCCGGAAGAAGTGTTTGACTGGTACCTGGATTTGCGCCTGCTGGGAACCGTGCCCCACTCAGGCTTTGGCATCGGCCTCGAGCGCACCGTGCGCTGGATCTGCGGGATTGAGCATATCCGCGAGGCCATTCCCTTCCCACGCATGTACACCCGGATGCGGCCTTAGCACACCGGTCAGGCCATCGGTAAGACCTAAACCCGCTCGAGTCTCCGGTGCGGCCCGGCGGGCAGCTCGACGCGAATCAAGTCCTTTGGGCGCACCTCGCCGCCCAACAGCACGATGCCCATAATGCCCGCTTTGCGCACCAGGTGGCCCTCGGCATCGCGGTCTAGCACGGCCTGCATCAAACCCTGCTGAAACTGTTCGAGCTGGGCGCAGGGGTTGCGCAGCCCGGTCACCTCCACCACGGCCTCAGAGCCGAGATGTAGCCTGGCACCCACCGGCAGGCTCAGCAGATCGAGGCCGCGGGTGGTGATGTTCTCGCCCATATCTCCAGCCTTTACGCGAAACCCTTTACGGTTGAGCTCCTGGTGTAACTCGGCCTGAATCAGGTGAATCTGACGCAGGTTGGGCTGGGTGGGATCCTGGGCCACCCGGGAGCGGTGCTTGACCGTCACACCCATATGCGCGTCGCCCTCCGCACCCAAACCCTCCAGCAGGCGAAGGCTGGGCTGGCTATGCTTGGAAAAAGTGTGGGAACTGCTGCTGTGGACGGACTCCACCAGGCCCTCGAGTCCTTGTGCCATGGCCGAATTGTAACCGGTGTCTATGCCCAGCGCGATTCTGCTATTATCAGAATATGAGCGACAAGGCATTCGTAAATGGGTGGCTGCGGGTGCTACAGGAAGCCATGGAGGGCGGTGAGCCAGGCCAGGGAACCGCCTTTCTGGACGGAACCGGGGCCGATGGCAGTGGCAACCATGGCCTGTTGGCGACCCTCGAGGCCCTGAGTGCAGACCAGGCTTCCTACCCCACCGCGCTCGGAATGAGCGTGGCGGCCCAGGCCGCCCACACTGCCTACTACATGGAAGTGACGGTGCGCTGGGTGCAGGGAGACCGGGGGCCGTTTGACTGGAAAGGCAGCTTTGTCGGTACGGTTTCTGAAGGGGAGTGGGCTGCTCTGCGGACGCGGGTAAGAGTCGCGTATGACGAGGTGGTGAAGCTTGCCAGCAACACCCCCCGTTGGGACGGCGATGAACCGGGTGGACTGGCCGCTACTCTGGCACACGCCTGCTATCACCTGGGCGCTATTCGGCAAATTGTCAAACTGGTATGAGCAATCCCGCCCGGTTTTACGCACCAACCCGGGCTGAGTGACGGGCCTGGCTGTGGGCCAACCAGGCCACCACAGGAGCTACGGGGAGGAAACCGCACTGCAGGCCGAGCAAAATTTGCGGGCAAGCCCGTGCTGGAAGTAGATGTGCGGGGTTGGAATTAGCGGAAGCTTGCCCCAAACAAGACCCTCGCGGAAGGCGTGGCGCTGAAGGGGAAAATACTCTGCCCCCCCAGGAAAAGCCCGGTTGAATTGTCCAGCGCAAACTCGATGCCGGCGTTGAGGGTCAGGGCAAAGTTGGCGTTGGGCAGGCCCAGACCCAGGCCGCCCCCAAAATAGGGCCTGATGCCCCGAAGGTCGCGGTCGAACTGGCCCAGATCGGGCTTGAACAGCACCTCACCCCCAATCAAGAAGCTGGGGCCTGCAAAGCGCACATCGCCGTAGATCAGGGTCACCAGGTCACGCTGGATGCTGGCCTCGAGGCCAAACCCCAGGCTGGGCGCAGGCACCGAGATGCGAAGTTGAAAGGCCCGTTGGGCAAAACCGGATGAGGCAAACGCCAGCAACAGCAAAACAATCAGGACAGGTAAACGTTTCATGACACACACCTCTGGTTCTGAGGTCACTGACCTCACAGGGGATACCATAGCCCAGCCTGGACTAAATCGCCAGTGGCCTGGCTCTCACCCTGTGCTAAGGGGTCACCCTTACAGTATGTCGTGTATGAAGCGTTTTTCGCTATTTGTGCCCATGCTGGCTGGACTGCTCTTGAGCAGCCTGCTGGTTGCACAAGACCGGTCTGTTGCCAGCAGAATTGGCTACCTCGATGCCCGCACAGTGGTAGAAGCCCATCCGCAGTTTGTCCGGGTGAAGGAGGTGCAGGCTCGAGCCGAAGCCGAACTCAAGCCCCTCCGTGACCAGATCCAGCCCCTGGAAGCCAGAATCCGCGCCGGAAGTGTTACTGCCCAGGAGCAGCAAAATTACCGCGTCCTAACCCAGAGCCTGCAAGAAACCGGCCGGAAGTGGTCGGATCAGCAGAACGCCGCCCTGAGACCCATCACCGAAGAAATTGACCAGCTGGTAAGGAAGGTAGCCCAGGAACAAGGTTTTGCCATTGTGCTTGATCAGGAAGTCGCCGCCAGTAGCGGCCTGGTGGTTTATGCTGCCGAGGAACTGGATATTACCCAGGCCATCGTTCGGGCTTTGCCCAGGTAATGGAGTGAGAGGATGAACAGAAACTGGTTGTTTGTTGTGGTACTCGCAGGTCTGCTGCTGGGTGGTTCGCTGATCGCGCAAAACCGTTCCACCCCTACCCGTATCGGTTATGTGGACGCCGAAAGAGTGGTTCAGTCGCATAAGGACTTCAGGAGAGTGCAGGAAATACGTACCCAGGCTGACCGTGAACTCAAACCCCTCCGCGACCAGATTCAACCCCTCGAGGCCAGACTGCGGGCAGGGAACGCTACCGCCAAGGATCAACAGGACTACCGCGTGCTGGCCCAGAGCTTGCAGGAGGCGGGGCGCCGATGGACAGAGCGCAGCAATGCAGTTCTGAAACCCATTACCGAAGAGATTGACCAGGTGATTGCGCGGGTTGCGCAGCAACAAGGCTTCGCCATCGTCCTGGACAAGAAAGTTGCAGCCAGCAGCGGCCTGGTGGTTTACGCTGCCGAGGAACTGGATATTACCGACGCAGTGGTTCGTGCCCTGCCTAGATAGCCGCCGCTGGAAAACTACCACACGTGGGCTGCACCATGCCGGTGGTCTTTTGTTTGTGATGAGGGCCCCTTACAAGCCATGCCCAGACCTACCTGGTTCCCTTTTTGTACAGGGTCTTAGCCCGTCCTGAAGGAGCCTGCCCGGAGCGTAGCCGAAGGGTTCTGGGTGACCACCACCCGACCCTGTGTGTCATACCGCGCGGAACGAGGAATCTGAATACGCTGTCATTCTCTGCGTTCATGTTGCCGATGCAGTACCAGATTCCTCGTCGCAAACAGCGCTCCTCGGAATGACAAATCGGTCTCCTTCGGAGCGAAACCAGTGCACTACCGACTCCACTATGTCGCGAGCCCCACAGCGCATCAGACCCTTCGGTGGCGCCTGCCCGAGCCTTGCCCTAAGGCTGTCGAAGGGTTTGCCCGGAGCCCTGCCCTGAGGAACCAGGGTTCAGAATGACCATGGCCTGGTAGGGGACTGAGAGATTCATGCCTAAGCCGGGTTGCTGGTTTATTGTCAGGGTCAAGTTTAATTGACGATATGTTAGAATCGTAAACGATGGCCAAGGGTAAATCCAAAGGAGACAAAACAAGCAGGGTGACCTCGACGGAACGCAAGCGCGACCTCGAGGCCCTTTCGCTACTGGTACTGGGGTTGTCGGTACTCCTCGCTGCCGCCATCTATTTTGGCTCCAGCCTGGCTGGGCAGCTCGGCAGCACGGTACAGCGTTTTTTCTGGGGCGGTCTGGGGTATCTGGCCTGGCTGGTTCCGCCCACGCTGGCCTTGCTGGGGGTCTGGCTGCTGCTGGATCGCCCTCTGGGTGGGTTTGCCAGGGTCGCCGCTATTGCTACGGCGGGGGGTCTGGTTAGTTTGCCGCTGGTAGCACACGCGTCAGACTCTTTGGGTGGCAGCCTGGGCAACACGCTCCATACCATGCTGGTCGGTCATCTGGGCAATTTCGGCCTGCTAATTCCATTGCTGGTCTTGACCTTCGTGGCCGATATCGGCCTGGGCCGGCAACCCGGTTTCCTGCTCGGCAAAAGCGCCCGGCGGGTGGTGGTGGCCGCTCAGCGGCTGCACCACTCCTATGCCCTGGCGCAGACCGCCACCCGGCTCCTGCGTGAGGCCCAGGCACTGGCTGCGCGTTATCCTGAGCATAAAGCCCTGAACACCCTGCAAGGCGATCTCAAAGCCTTCCGGCATAGGCCCCAGGATGCGGAGGCCATCGCAGGTTTTGCCCAATTGCTGGGAGATTTTAAGATCGAGCGGGCCAGAGAGCTCGCAGGCAGGCTGGCCACCGAGCCCCGGCCCCTTCCGGTGCGGCTGGAGCGCCTCGCGGCAGCACTGGCTGCACCCCTGAAAGGCGAAGGGCTGGCCCAGGCCCTCGAGGAACGTCGCACCGCACTGGTGCTGGAAATCGGCACCCTGTTGACCAGAACCCAGGCCCTCACCCGCCAGGCCGAGACCGCTGCCAAAAACCTGGGCAGCCCTGCAACAGCCAGGGCCTTGCTACAGGCGCTGGATGAACACCAGAGCCGCCTGGTAGGCTGGCGAGAGTCGGAAGAACTGACGCTGGGCTTAGAAGAGCGGGTGGACGGCTGGCTGCGCTGGGCCGAATGGGTGGAGTCGGCCCCGGCCGAAGCCCACCCAGCGGGGTTGCGAGCCCTGCTCGAGAAGGGCTTGAGCACCGAACCCCCTGCTTTTGCGGTAGCGACTGCCAGGCCCCCCACCGAACCTCTGCTCGACTTCGATTTCGTCTTCCCCGAACCGGACAAGGTAGGGGCTGCCAACAAAACCGTTCCACTCACCGAGAAACCCAAAACCAGCAAATCCTCCAAGAGCACCGCGCCACAACCCAGCCCCTCGGCCCGACCTTCTACCGCCCTGCTCCTGCCCAGCTTCGACTTGCTGGACAAACCGGATGCGCCGCGCTACGACCCCAAGGCCCTGGAAATCATCACCCGGCGCCAGGTGGAGCATATCAACAACACCCTGCAGCACCACGGGGTAGAGGCCAGAGTAGTGAGCTGGTCCAGGGGCCCCACCGTAACCCGGTTCGAACTCGAGCCCGCACCCGGCGAAAAAATCAGCCGGGTTCAGAACCTGCACAACGACCTGGCCCTGGCCCTGGCCGCTGGCTCGGTGCGGATCGAGGCCCCCATTCCGGGCAAGAGCGTGATTGGCTTGGAAGTACCCAATACCGAACGCGAGCTGGTGCGCTACAGCGAAGCCATCCTGTCGAATGCCTTCGTGCGCAGCAAGGACACCCTGCCCATGGTGCTGGGCAAAAGCATTGATGGCGAGGTCTGGGTCAAAGACCTGGCCCGGATGCCCCACCTGCTGATTGCAGGCTCGACGGGTTCGGGCAAGTCGGTAGCGGTTAACACCCTGATTACCAGCCTGCTGTTCAAATACCTGCCCACCGAACTGCGCTTCTTGATGATTGACCCCAAGATGGTCGAGCTGACCCCCTACGAGGGCATTCCCCATCTGGTGCGGCCAGTGGTGACCAACCCCGCCGATGCGGCTGGGGTTTTGCTGGGGGCGGTGGCCCATATGGAGCGCCGCTACAAGATGATGAGCCAGGTGGGGGCCAGGAATCTGGAACAGTACAACCAGAAGATGAAGGCTGCAGGCGATCCGACCCTGCCTTACCTGGTGGTCGTAATTGACGAGCTGGCCGACCTGATGATCACCGCCCCCAAAGAGGTCGAGCAGGCCATCCTGCGCCTGGCCCAGATGGCCCGCGCCACCGGCATGCACCTGATTCTGGCCACCCAGCGCCCCTCGGTAGACATTCTGACCAGCCTGATTAAGGTGAACGTGCCCGCCCGCATGGCCTTTGCGGTCTCGTCGGGCTTCGACTCGCGCACCATCCTGGATACGTATGGGGCCGAGCGGTTGGTGGGCCAGGGCGATATGCTCTATCACCAGCCCGGCCTACCCAAACCGGTGCGCCTGCAAGGCCCCTTCCTCTCCGAGCCCGAAGTGCACCGCATCGCCAGTTTTTTGCGCGAGCAGAGCTTCGAGGATACCTTTGCCGAGCAGTACAGCACCGACTTTGAGGGGCCGCTGCACCTGGGCAGTGGGGGGCCGAGCGATACCGGAGATATTGACTTTGGCGACCCCCTGCTCAAAAAGGCCGCCGAAATCGTAATTGAGGAGGGCTACGCCTCGGTCTCGAGGTTGCAGCGCCGCCTCTCGGTGGGACACGCCCGGGCGGGCAAGCTGGTAGACGCCCTGGAAGCTATGGGCATCGTGGGGCCCCACCAGGGCAGCAAGCCCAGGGAGGTGCTGATTACCCGCGACCAGTTACCTGAGTATTTTGGATAAGGAATTATTCTTTACACTAATATACGTCCTCACATAACGCCTTTAATAAGTTGGGAGAAACGCCATTTCTAAAAGTTCTATTCGTAGTCAAATAGGCTACTATACGGCCACCCTTGACTATTGCCGGCGGGGTAGTTGAAAAGTCATTGAAGGGAGAGTTTGGATTAAATCTGTTGCCAAACTGAGAAAACTCGTTCC
>NZ_CALMCQ010000144.1 GCF_937863175.1 uncultured Meiothermus sp.
TTGTTCTCGATGCGATGATCCGCCATTGGCTATCGGCGACCCCTGCCATAAGCCGGATGCAATCAGTAGTACCTGGAAGGATCCACGTAGCGAAAATTGCCGCTGTCGTCAATGAAAATTACCCTGAACCACATCTGGTTGCTGGGAATTAGTACCCCACCGCCGGTAAAACCAATAACCTGGCCCTGCGCGACACGCTGGCCGGCCGAGACCCTGGGCTCGAGTACGTTTACGTACTGGGTGGCGATCTGATCGGAGTGGCGGATGGTCAGGGTATAGCCCAGATTGGCAATAAACAGGCTATCAATCACTACCCCGTCGGCTGCTGCCACTATGGTGGTGGAGGCCTCTGCGCCCTGGAGGGTCTGCCAGTCATTGCCCTGGAAACCATAAGCCTCTGCGATGCGCCCCCCCCGCACCGGGAACTGCAAAGCGCCCACCAGCTCCCGTGGAACTTCGGGTAGCTCACGCACCGTCTCGCGACGGGCCGCGTCCTCCCGCTGGCGTTGGGTCTGAAGCTCCCGTTGCCGCTGGGCTTGCAGTTCGCGCTGGCGGCGCTCCTCGGCTTCACGTCGTCGCCGTTCTTCCTCGGCTCTTCGCCGTTCCTCGGCAATGCGCTGCAGTTCGGCAGCAATCCGGCTCTGCAAGACGTTTAACTCCGCACGAAGCTGGGTCTGGGCTTGCAGGGTCTCGCGCAGGATGACCAGTCGCCCGGCCCGCTGCTGGCGCAGACTGGCCACGGTGAATTGTACGCTCTGGCGGTTTTGCGCCAGTGCCACGATACGTTGCTGGCGCTCGGCCCGGCGCTCGGTCAGGGTATCAACCAGCAGTTCGAGCCGCACGCGCTCCTCGTCGAGCCGGCGCACGGTGTGTTTAATGCGATCCATCAGATCGGTCTGGTGCTGCCCCAGCACCCCCACCCACTTACTACGCACTGACAAATCGGTGAAGGATTCGGCGCGCAAAATGGGCAAATATCGTCCAGCCCGCTCCCGGTGCAGGCTTCGCAGCATGGCTGAAAGCCGCTCGCGCAGACCCTGTAACTCCTTTTGCAGGCTGGCAATCCGGGCCTCGGCTTGCCTTTTTTGTCCTTCCAGCAAATCAATCTGCCGGGTCAGGTCGGCCCGTTCGCGCTCGAGGCGGGTGATTTCGGCCTCGAGGCGGCGCAACTCGGCCAGTTGCTGCCTGGTGGCTGCGTCCAGGTTGGCCAGGTCGCGGTTGAGCTGCTGAATGCGCTGTTGCTGGAGTTGCTGCAGCCGCTGGTTCTGCTCGGCTTGCTGCCGAAGCTGGTTGAGGTTGGGCTGGCCAAAGGCCGAAGGCTGAAAGCCGAAAGCCAGGAAGATAACCATGAGCCAGCTGCCAAACGCAGTAGGTCTGAGGGCTCGAGAAAAGGTGGTCGCTAGCAGCCGGTCGCTGGTTGTAAACCCACCCTTCTCCGACCCCCGCCCCTGCTTCATAAATCTGCCTCCCGCAGGTTGGCCCGGCTGGCCAGATAGGCCCCGGTGGCCCCCAGCAGCACCGCCAGCACCAGCATGGCCAACGCCGCCCTGAACAGGTCGCCCTCGGCCAGCACCGGTATGAAAGGCAGCAGGTTTTGCAGGGCCTCCGACAAGAAGCGATAGGATAAAATCCCCAGCCCCAGGGCCACCAGCCCTGCGGCCAGGGTGAGCAGCGTACCCTCGGCCACAAACGGCCCCTGGATAAAGCGCCGGGTCGCCCCCACCAACTGCATGACCCGTAACTCCTCGCGGCGGTTTTCGATGGAGAGCCGAATCGTCCCCATCACACTAAACAGGGTGTCCAGGAGTAGTAGCACAATCAGGATATTGACCGCGATGCGCAAGCCCGCCAGCACCCGCACGAGTTGCTCGGTCAGAGCCCCGCCATACTCCACGCTTTCCACCCCTTCGATTCGTGCGACCCGCCGCCCTACCTCGCGCACCTGCTGGGGGTCGGAAAGCTTCAGCCGGATGGTGTTGGGCAGGGGGTTCTGGATGAACTCTCGAGCCTGGGCCAGATAGGGATAGTCCAGCTGGAGTGTGGCCAGGGCTTCTTCCTTGGTTTGTAGCGTGGCTTCACTCACCTCCGGCCAGGCTTTGATCGCGTCCAGGATGGCGGTCGCCTGGGCATCGGGCTTGAGAAAAGCGGCTACTTCGAGCTCACGCTCGAGCGAGGCCACCACCCGATCCAGGTTCCACAACACCAACCCCAGCAGAAACAACAGCGAAAACGATACCAGGGCGGTAAAAAAAGTGGCCAGCGTACTGGTCAGGTGTTGGCGCAGCGAACGCAAAGCCTGGGAAAGGGCATACACGGCATTTAGTGTACCGTTTGTGTCTGGGTTTTATGTGAATTGGCCTTTAGAAACGGGTTTCTATTCCACCACCAGCGACCGGAAATCGTTGAGGTTGTTGACCGTTTCTCCGGTAACCAGCAGATCATTAATGGCCACAAAAAAGCCATGCGAATCGTTTTTTTGCAGACAGGCTTTAAGATCTAACCGTAAATGCCGGGCTCTGTCCCAGGTGTCGGGCCGCAAAATAGCCCCAGCAGCCGGGGAGTTGCCATCCATGCCATCGGAGTCTGCCGCCAATGCCCAAACGCCCTGCTGTTGCAGATACAAACCCAGC
>NZ_CALMCQ010000145.1 GCF_937863175.1 uncultured Meiothermus sp.
AGGATCTGCCGGAAGCCTTGGGGCAAGCCCAGCTCGAGGCCAGGATCCGCCCAGACTGGGCTACGCTTTCCACCCTGGCCTGGGCGCAGATGCGGAACAAACAGTTGCATGCAGCCCAGCGCAGTATCCGAGTCGCGCTCCAGGCGGGGATTCGGGATGCCGAGTTGTACTATCGTGCGGGTCAAATCGAACAACAACTGGGAAACCAGCTACAAGCTGAGATGTACTTTGCCCAGGCCCAAGAGGTAGATCCGAGGTTTGACAGAGGGTTCCGCCGCTGGTTAGGGCTCGAGCAGTGAACCTGGAGCAACCCGCCTGGCTGGCTGCGGGGGTAAACCCTGTTCAGGTTGGGGGGTTACTGAGCAGTTTTTGAACTGGCAAACGAACAAGTCCTGCCGCTACAAATACCCTTGCTTCGGCCGAAGGCCTGAGCGCACCAAGGAGGCCCACCATGAAGATGCAACAAAACCGCCGTACCGCCCTCAAACAACTTACCGCTGCCGGACTGGGACTGGTTTTAAGCGGTAAGGTCAGCACTGCCCTGGCCCAAACCAGCGTCAAGCCTGCTTTCGGGAGCCGCGCCACCCTGGCCAACAGCGTCTGGTTCAACGGCGCACTGTTTAGCGTATTGGCTGATAAGAAAACCACCGGCGGCTCGTATGCGCTGATGGATGTACGGGTGCGCCAGGGTTTTGAGGCTCCACCCCATGTACACAATGGCGAGGACGAAATCTTCTTCATACAAGAAGGTGAAGTCACATTCACTTCTGGCAGTGTCGTCACCGAAGCCAAACCTGGCGACCACGTGTTCCAGCCCAGGGGTGTGCCGCACTCCTTCAAGCTCAAGACCCCCACGGCCCGGATGCTGGTGACGTTTACACCGGGGGGCCTCGAGGAAGCCTACCGCCGGGTGGGCGTGCCTGCCGAACGTTTAGACTTGCCCGCGCCCCCTGCCAGCCCTCCCACTGCTGAACAGCTTGCTGCAGTGGCGAAGGTATTTGGCGAGTACGGTTTCGTGCTGCTGCCCCGTTCCTAATCCGAACCTTAACTTAGGAATATAACGGTCATGTTCCGGAGTGCGTTCGAATCCTCGGATGGGCTGAACCTCTGGTGCTATGGGGTTCGGCCCCAGGGCGTTGCTCGAGCCCGTACCCTTTCGAAGGTGCTGGTGGGGCAGGGGTTCCGGCTGCCGACCAACAACGCCCCTACCCCGCTGCCTACCACAACCTGTGCCGGGAGCCCAACCGCCCCCAGGTATTCGCCGATATGGCCGGGTCTGGGTTGGGGTGGATCCAACGGTTGACTGCCGCACCCCTCGAGGTGCGTCTTGTTGAATGAACAGTTTTTGGTCTGGGAAATGAGCAACCTGTAGGCGCAAACTTCAATCTATGCAAAACCCAGGGGGTTGGAGATGCACCAGGTGACGTTGTTACCACCCGAATCGCCCAGAACGATTCCCCAGCAAAAAGCCCCCCGCTGGCGCGATGCCGACGAGATTTTCCCCTGCTCGAGCGAGTGCCGGGCTTATCTCAAGCAGCGCCGTCTGAAGAAACCATCCACCCCAAAGGAGAAACCTATGTCCGCAGAACGTAACAAAGCAGCTCACCGCCGTTTGGTGGAAGAAGTGTGGAACCAGAGGAATATCGGAGTTCTGGATGAACTGATGCGTTCTGATGTGATTCCCCACTTCCTGCCACCGGGGCTGCCCGCCAACCGCGAAGGGGTGAAGAGGTTTGTGGGAGCCTTCCTGACCGCCTATCCCGATGCCCACCTTCAGATCGAACAACTGATTGCCGAAGGCGATCAAGGCGCGATGCACTGGACGTTTACCGGAACCCACAAAGGCGAACTGATGGGGATCCCGGCTACGGGCAAGTCAGTGCGAATTTCGGGCATGGAGCGCTGGCGTTTTGACGGGCAAAGCCGTCTGGTCGAGGGCTGGGCGGTCTTCGATCAACTGGGCATGATGCAACAACTTGGGGCGATCCCACAGCCCAGCTAAAACCACCCTGACTTTGCAGTAGACACTTCAGTCCAACTCGAGCGGTATCCCTAAAGGAGGAAGGTATGAGCAATGTCACAACCCTTCGCAAAGCCCATGAGGCCTTTAGCATCGGCAACGTGGATGAGGCAATTAAGGTGCTGGCTCCCAATGGCATCATGATAGACCATGGTCGGGGTCAGACCTATCGCAGCCGTGGTGAGTTTCGCAATATGCTTGCAGGATTCATGGGTATGTCCTCGAATATCAAAATTGTGGATGCCCATTATGTGGATGCAGGAGAGTATGTGACCGCTCAATTCAGGGCCGTCGGAATCCAGGATGGGCCCATGACGGGAACTCCGTTTGGGCCAAGCCACAAGCCGTTCTCGCTGGACGTGTGCGAGGTCTGGCGCTTTGGGCCAGACGGGCTGGCGGTTGAAGGGCACAACTATTCGGACGGCTTCGGTTTGCTGATGCAGCTGGGGCACCTGGCTGTACCGGCTTGAGAGTGTGGCCCACATGGCCCATCCAGGCAAAATACTCTACGACCCCCGCAGCGGGGTTCGGCTCGAGGTGCGCAAGACCGCCCGCGACACCCTTGGCAAGGGCTTTGAGGTGGAAATCCTCTATCCGCCGGGGCGGGGAAAGGAAGACCAGCAGCCCCACTACCACACCAGCTTTGACGAATGGTTCGAGGTGCTCTCGGGTAAGGCGACCTACTGGACGAACGGGATTGAGCATACGGTTGGGCTGGGGGGTCGTTTTGCCATCCCCCGGAATATCCCCCACCTCAACCCCTACAACGCCGGGTCGGATGAACTGCGCCTGCGCCAGTGGATCGAGCTGGAACAACCGGATCGTAAGACCCTCGAGGGCTTCGAAGATTTTCTCGAGACCGGCTTCGGCCTGGCCACCGAGGGCAGGAGGGCCGGTTTCTGGCAAACGATGGTTTTGCTGAAATCCCTCCAACCCAGTTCGTATGCGGCGGGCCTTCCGGTTTTCCTTCAGCGCACCCTGCTGGGCCTGCTGGCAGGGGTTGGGCGGATGCTTGGTTATCAGTCCCGCTACGCCCGCTTTGCCAGCCCGGAGCCCGCCCCTCGCCAGAACCTGGCCCACGAGTACCACTTCTACGACCGCTGGTACCTCCTGGCTCCCATCGAGCAGGTCTGGGAGAGTATTGTCCAGACGGAACAGTACTCGAGGTGGTGGGGCAGGGTCTACGACAAAGTGGAAAAACTCGAGGAGGGTGATCAGAACGGGGTCGGGGCCAGGACCCGTGTCGGGGTACACGGGCCGCTGCCCTATCAGCTCAACTTCGTGGTCGAGAGTGTGCGCATGGAGCGGCCCCATATGCTCGAGGTTCGAGCCCAGGGCGATCTGGTGGGTCGGGGCATCTGGCGCTTGCGCAGTGTGGAGGGCGGCACCGAAGCTGGCTACGACTGGCGGCCCAGAGCCGACTTCCCACTGGTGCGCCTGCTCTCGCCCGTGCTCAAGCCGCTGTTCCGCTACAACCACGACTGGTGCATGCGCCAGGGCGAGATAGGGCTGCGGGAGTGGTTTACTGGGGCTCACCGGATGAAGTCGGCAAGGGCCTGAATGCCAGAGCGTTAAGAGGAGGAACAAATGAACAACCTTGGAGTAGTTCAAATGAGCAATATCGAAGTGGCGCAAGCCATCTACCGGCGTTTTGGACAAGGGGATATTCCGGGGGTTATGGCCCTGCTCCACCCTGAAATTGACTGGATCTGGTATGGCCCCCAGGAGATTCCCTGGGCCGGTACCCATAAGGGTCACCAGGATATGCTGAAGTTCTTTGGGGCCATCGGGGCCACCGTGAGTGTAGAGGCCTACGAACCCCGCGAGTTCTTGCCAGGAGAAAACGGCCTGGTAACCGTGCTGGGCTGGCAGCGGGTACGGGTCAAGGCCACCCACAAAGCCTGGGAAACCAACTGGGCGCATGTCTGGACGATTCAGGACGGTTTGGTGGTTCGCGCCAGGGAGTTTTATGACACCGTGCCGGTGCTGGCGGCCTTCAAGTAAAACCATCGAACGAAACAAACTGGGCACCATCTAGACGCTGCCTGCCGGGGCCAGCCAGTGCTTGGGTTCACAACAAAGCCATCGGGCTAAAATCGGCGCCCAGCACCTGGCGCGGGTTGGCGGCGATCCATTGCAGCGCGGTAGCGTAGACGTTGCGGAAATCGGTCTTGTACTTCAGAGCGTTGAGCTCCAGGTCTTCCAGGTCTGGCTCGCTGCCAAACAACCCGCCCTTTACCCCACCCCCCAGTACGAACATGAGCCCGCCCTCGCCGTGGTCGGTGCCAAAGGAAGCATTTTCGGCGACCTGTCGCCCAAACTCGCTAAAGACCATGATCATCACGTCTTTGTCCCGGCCAATGGCTTTCATGTCGGCGCGGAAGGCCGCAGTGGCCTGGGCCACATGGCTCAGCAGCTCGGCCTGACGGGGCGGCTGCCCGGCATGGGTGTCCCAGCCGCCCAGGGTGGTGTAGTAGACACTGCTGCCCAGCCCACCCGCAATCATGCGGGCGATGTCGCCGATGCTTCTGCCAAAGGCATTGTCGGGGTACTGGGCGCGGTTTTTAACCTCGCGCAGCTGCCCCACTTTGTCGAGGGCGCCGCGCAGTGAAAGCATGGCCCGACGCACTTCTTCGGCGGTGCCACTGCGGGTCAGGCCGGCCTCTTTGTTAAACTCCTCCTCGAACTGCCGGGGCAGCCGGATGCTGAAGGTGTCAATGCTGTGGATGGCTGGAGCGGTGCGTTTATCCCCCATCTGGGCCTGGGGAGTGGCACCGCCCAGGAAGGTATCGCAAAAGGGGTCGTCTTGCAGGTCGCCCCAGCGGCCCAGCCAGCCGGTTTCCTCCTTGCGGGTGGGGTCGGCGGTGTGCCAGATGGAGGTGGAGATAAAGTGGCTGCGGTTGGGGTTGGGATAACCCACCTGGGGAACAATGGCCAGTTCGCCATGGTTCCACATCTGCATCAGCGGCCTCAGTTCGGGGTGAAAGCCCAGCTTTTGCCCACTGGCTCCCAAATCCAGCACTTCTTCGCGCTTGACGGCAATGTTGGGCCGCAGGCGGTAATAGAGTTCGTTGCGGTAGGGAATTAGCGTATTGAGCTGGTCGTTGCCGCCAAAGAGGTTGACCACCACCAGGATTTTGTCTTTGGACTGGGCGGCCAGGGCAGTCCTGGAGAGCAGAGAGGGTGCCCCCTGGCCGAGCGCTAATGTCAGCAGGGATTTTTTGATGAAGTCGCGTCTGTCCATATATACCTCGTCGAGTGTCCGGTGTCGAGGGTCTCAGTGCGAGTAGCCTTCTAGCCTATAACACTGGACTCGAGACCCCTGGCTACAGCAACTGTGCCTCCGGTTTGACCAGGGCCAGGGCACCGCTGGCGTTGTCCATAAATACGTTCAGATCGAGACGGCGTTCGCGACCTGCGAAACCTGCCAGCACATTGAGGCGGCTTAGGAAGGGCGACTCGGCCAGCCAGGCCATGCCCCCATCCCAACCCGCAACGGTGGGCGGGTCGAAGGGAATTTGTCCCATGGCGGCGAAAGCCTGGTAAAGGCCCCGGCCAGCCCGCCCCTCCAGATCCACTTTGTCCACACCTGCGGAGTACCACAACCCCACCATGTACTCCAGAGGGCTTTTGACGATGCTGTTGCGATATTCGGGGCGGTAGAAGGCCTCGTGGGTAAAAAGCCAGCGCAGAAATTCGCGGGTTCCAACGGTACGCAGTACCCTGGCCCCCTCCTGTACCAGCGGTTCAGGAGGCTCGGGACTCAGGTAGAACCTCAGCAGCTTGCGCCCCACAAATTCGTAGGTTTTGGGGTGGGCAATCAGGATTTCCAGCACCTCGTCGCCGGTTCGGATGCGCTTGCCCAGGAAGGTTTTTTCGCCGGGGTCGTGCCAGTTGCGGTTGAACCCATACTCAAAAGCGACGTTGGCGCTGGCGTCACGAGGGCGCTGGCCCCCAGGCAGCCGCACCGTCCAGCCGGTGAAGGCCCGTGCTGCTTCCAGAATGTCTTCTTCGGTGTAGTGACCTGGCCCTACAGTATAGAGTTCCAGCAACTCCCTGGCCCAGTTCTGGTTGGGGTGCTCCTTGCGGCTCTGCGCGTTGTTGAGATACAGGAGCATGACGGGATTTCTGGCGATGGCCTGGAGCAACTCCCCATAACGCCCGTAGCCGAGCTGGCGGAAGGTGGCGAACTGGCTCCAGAAATCAATCCCCTGCGCCCCCATGGTCTCGCGAAACTCGGAGGTGAGGTGGCCGTGCCAGAACAGCACCATTCGCTCGGCAGCGGGGGTGGGGGTGGTGAGCCAGTGATTGACCCACAACTCGCTGATCTCGCGGTGCTGCTGGCCGCGCTCGTTGCGGGTGGCGGCAGTGGTATAGGCGGGCGCGGGGGCCGGGTTTTGCAGCAGAGCATCTACCGCTGCCTCGCGGCCCAGGTCGGCCAGCCGCTGGGCTTCTTCCTTGCGTCCCCTGGCGGCTGCGCGGCGGAGCAAATGGACTGCGTCTGGATAGGTCAGTGGTTGGGCCATCTCGGACTCCTTCCTGCTAGTATGCTTGGCCAGTTTCCTGAAACAGACTAGGCTGGCAAGCTGAAGTCGGCCTTAAGTTTGGAGGCCTGAAGGTCTAATACTACAGTTCGGCTAACCCGCCAGGCCAGTCTGCAAGACCGTATGTCACTGACGCGGTACCCCTACCGTACATGGGGATAAACATAGCTCGGGAACACTTAAACACAGCCTCGAGCAGATGGCTGTACACTTGTTCCTACCAGGCTTTAGAATCCGGCCCAAAGGAGTGAGTATGAAAGCGTATCGTATTGAGCAAAACAGCGGTTTCCGCCTCGAGCATTTCGACCCCGAAGACACCAGTGCCTTCAATGGTGATAAAGAAGCAGGTCTTCTCGCAATTAAGGAGCGCAACAAACGCCTCGAGCACCTGCAAGAACTGCTCTACGCCGAGGGCAAGCACAAGATACTGGTGGTTCTTCAGGCCATGGACGCCGGCGGCAAGGACGGTACCATCCGGGTGGTCTTCGATGGCGTAAATCCCAGTGGGGTGCGGGTAGCCAGTTTTGGCGTTCCCACCGAGCACGAGCTGGCCCGCGACTACCTTTGGCGCATCCACCAGCAGGTGCCGCGCAAGGGCGAGATGGTCATCTTCAACCGCTCCCACTATGAAGATGTGCTGGTAGTTCGGGTCAAAAACCTGGTTCCCGAGGCGGTCTGGAAAAAGCGCTACCACCACATCTGCGAGTTCGAGCGGGTGCTGGCCGAGGAGGGTACTACCATCCTCAAGTTCTTTTTGCACATTTCCAAAGACGAACAGCGCATCCGCTTACAAGAACGACTGGACAATCCCGAGAAACGCTGGAAATTCCGCAAGGGCGACCTGGATGATCGCGAGCTATGGGACGATTACCAGCGGGCCTTTGAGGATGCCATCCGCGAGACCAGTACCGAGTACGCTCCCTGGTATGTCATTCCCGCCAACAAGAACTGGTACCGCAACTGGGTGGTCGCCAGCATTCTGGTGGAGGCGCTCGAGGGTCTCCAGATGAGCTACCCTCAGCCCGAAGCGGGGCTGGACACGATCAAAATCAAGTGATACCAACCCTCTTACTCCCGCAGCGTTACGCTGGCCTGGGTAACGGCGGTGCTCTGCGCAGCAGCGGCCAGGGTCAATTCCAGACCTGTCACTTCGGGTAGTTCTTCGACCAGCCTCGAGACACGCAACAGAACGTCTTGCAGGCTTTCGAGGTGGGCCTTGCCGGATAGGGGAGCCAGCATCTGCAGGGCTTCGCTGTCCGTCAGCGGAGTGATGCGGATGCCCAGCAGTAGTTCGCCCAGTGGCAGGCCGGTAAGGGCCAGGGTCAGCACCGAGCCAAACAAGGGGTCGTTCTTGACCCGCAGCGCCAGGGCAATTGCACTGCTGGGGGAAGCAGCGGTTCTCAGGCCGAAATAGCTCAGCAGTTGCGCGGTCTGGGCCTCGCCCAAATGGCCTCTGATTGCACCTACCAGCGTGCGGGCCTCATCTTCTTGTACCCCGTGGTCGGGTATTTCCCCTGGCGGGGTCTTGCGCCACTGGGCATAGGAGTAAGCCGCTGCCAGCGCCCGTCCCGCCGACTCGGGGAAGCGGTACGAGGGCACCAGCTCCACACCCAGCCGCACTCTGGGCCGTCCGGCGGTCATGAAGCAGGTGAGAATAGGGATGTGCACCCCCTTCTCTCGAGCCTCCTTGAAGGCAGTGCGCAGGGCCTCGACGACTCCATCCAGGGTGGCGTAGCCCAGCGGTACAAACAGGGCCATGGACGCATCGCAGCCGCTCGCCAACAATTCTCGAGCAGACTCTAAATATTCATCGGCAGAAGCCCGCGAGCCCAGATCGCGCACTTCGGCGGTCAGGCCCTCGGCCTTAAGGGCCTCTTCGGCCAGATGGGCTGGGCCGGAGGCGTTGGTCAGGAGTGCTACCCTGGGGCCTTCCGGCAGGGGCTGGTGGGCCAGTACGGCCGCAATGTCGAACATTTCTTCGAGGTTTTCGGCCCGTACCACCCCGGTTTGCTTGAAAAGGGCTTCCACCACTGCATCCCGCCCAGGCCGCACGGCCAGGATGGGTTTCTTGCGTCCCACCCGCCTCGCCAGCCGGGCAAACCGCCTGGGGTTGCCAAACGATTCGACATACAGCAGGATCAGCCCGGTGTCGGGGTCTTCTTCCCAATACTGGATCAGGTCGTTGGAAGAGATGTCTACTTTTGCACCGAGCGAGACAAAATTGGAAAACCCCAGTCCCATCTCGCGGGCATATTCCAGCACCGCCAGCCCTACGGCTCCGCTCTGACTGGACATAGCGATGCGCCCCTTGAGCGGGAGGGTAGATGCAAGTCCCGCACAAAGCTGAATTTCCGGGTTGGTGGCAATGAGAGCCAGCGAACCCGGCCCCACCAGCCGCATGCCGTAGTGGCGACAGGTCTGCACCAGGGTCTTGATCTGGTGTGCTTCCATGTCGGTTGTGACCACCATCAAGGCCCGTACCCCCCGCTGCCCGCAGGCTTCGGCAGCCTCGGGCACCTTGTCGCGGGGGGTGGTGACGACGGCCAGGTCAATTGGCCCTGGTACGGCTTTGATGGAAGTATAGGCCAGCATCGAGCCCACCACCGGCACCTCGCCCGCAGCAGGGGTGGCGGCGGTGTTGACCGGATAGACCGGACCCTGGAAACGGTTCAGAATCAGGTGCTCCAAAACCTGGTAGCCCACACTCCCTGGATCCCGCGAAGCCCCCACCACCGCTACCCCTCTGGGGCGCAGCAACGGCAGCAGGGAGGCTACCGTGGAGACCCGTTCGCGCAATTCAAACCTGGCGATCATTTCCGGGCTGGGTTCTATCTCAAAGCCCACCTCGACCTCCCCGGAGTCGGTGTGGGATTCTACTTTGAAGCCGCTGGCTTTGAAAACATCGAGCATCTGCTTGTTTTCGGCCAGCGTGAAGGCGTGGAAGCGGCGAATACCCCGCTGAACCCCAATCAGGGCCAGTCGCTCGAGCAAAAGCGAACCCAGTCCCTTCCCCTGGAACCAGTCATCTACCAGAAAAGCTACTTCAGCCGAGGTGGAGCCGCTACCCTCTTGCACGTACTCCCCGGTAGCGATGATACGCTCCGGATCGCCGGAGAGCACCACCAGGGTGACTTTATCCTCGCCTTCGGGTTTTTTGAGCAGCAGTTCGGCAGCGGTTTCGGGCCTGACCTCGGAGAAAAACCTGAAGGTGCGGGCCTGGGGCGAGAGGCGCTCGAGAAA
>NZ_CALMCQ010000146.1 GCF_937863175.1 uncultured Meiothermus sp.
GTGGCAAGGCCCGGCGCGAGCAGGGGGGGCGGGGTGCGGGCGTTGCGAATGACAAAAAACGGGGCCTGGCGCACCCCTCGATCTACCGCACCCGTAGCCTGAATCAGGGATCCCTGCAGGTAGTGAGCCAGTCGGCGTGAAAACTGGAGGTTGGACTGGGCAACCAGGTCTTTGACCAGCCGATCCGCCACACTCTGGGCCTCGCGGGTGAGGCGGCGGCCCACCTCTCCTCCACCGTTCTCGCGAATTACCTGGGCCAGCAGGCCAGGGTCTATGGTGTTGCCAAAATAGAAGACCTCGATGCCCTGTGCTATGGTATACGCACTGTTGACGTGAATAGAAACAAACAGGGTTCGCATGGAGTTGGCCATGTCAGCCCGCATTCTCAGGTCGGTGGCCTTGTCGCGCGAAAGGTGGGTGTCGCTGGCTCGAGTGAGGATGACCTCAATACCCTGGCTTCGCAGCAGTCTTTGCACACGAAACGCCAGATCGAGGGTAACCTCTTCTTCCACTACAAAGCCCACTGCACCTGGGTCAACCCCCCCGTGTCCGGCATCCAGCACCACGATTCTTGGCTGGGTACGGGCCTGGGGAGGTTGCGGGCGCTGCGGGGGTGGGGCCTGCACCGGACGACTTACCGTTACCACATCCACAATCAAACGTCGCCGGTTTTCTTCGTTCAGGAGAGAGGTTCTGACCTCCACATTTTGCCGCAATCGCACGAAAGCCGTTGCGCCCCCGGATGCTGGGACTACCTGATAGGAGGCCACCTGGGGCGAACCGACCGCCACATCAGCGGCGCTGACACTGATTCCACTAAAACGAATGGTGAACGTGTCGGGAGCCTGGGACACCTGATAAAGGGCAGTGGAGTTCAGATCAAACACCAGCCGCGTGAAGCCTTCGTGGAGGCCCAGCCGGGGAAAGGCCAGGACTGGAGCCAGCATTACAATCAGGAAGGCAAATACCCGCATCTACCTGGGAGTATAGCCGAAAAATACTGGCCTTTCTGCGGATTCAACCTTAAAGTCCGAAGCTGCACCGATTGGCTATTGGTTGATGCTTCGCTCATTCGGTTCATCACGGAGGCTCTAGGATTGGAAGGATGAAGCGTTGGTTGGTTCTGCTCACCCTTTTGTCGCTGGTGGTGTTTGCTTCGCGGTTTGCAGGTTTTGAGGTTAAGCCCAGGGGCAACTCGGAGCTGGATGTGGGAACCGGGGTCTATACCCTGCCCACTGGCGGCACCATCACCGACAACCGCAGCGGACTGGTGCTGGAAGCCCGCCACATCCAGTACAAGGACGGCGAGTTTATTCGGGCCCAGGGGGCCACCCTCAAGTCCAGAGAAGGCGACTTTAGCGCGGCCAGCCTCGAGTATCTGCAAAAGCCCGACACCTTGCGGATGAACGGGGTGCGCTTTAGCTCCCGGCAGCTCAAGGGCATCTCGGCCCAGCAGGGTTTGTTGCTGAAAGACGATGTGCTGGTGCTCAAGGGGGAGGTACGCTCGAACGACCCCATGCTCGAGGCCAGCACGCTTATTGTGGACACCACCCGAGACCAGGCACTGGTGCTGGGGGTCTTCACCTACCGCGACGGGGCCACCACCCTGCGCGGAAATCGGCCCGATAGCACTTTGTTGCTCAACTTTGCCGACGGGAGAGTGCGGGCCACCACCCGTGTTCCGGTAGATATTCTGAATCGCCTGCGCCCCTACGCCGATAGACTGTAGGGCGTGCAAATGGAGCAAGAAGGTCATAGATTTTGGTACTCGAGGCCGTCGTGGTTAAGCGGGCCGGGGGGCCAGGGGCCATGAAACGGTCTCTCCCCTGCTCCCCCGCTCTCCAACTCCCCCTCTTACTCCTGCTGTTTACCGGGCTGGGCTGGGCCGCACCAGCCGCAACGACCCCTTGCCCCGAGCACCCATACACCCTCGAGACCCCCGAGGGGCTGGCAGGTGGAGGAAACCTGGAATTCGATGGCGAGGTGGCGATTTTTAGTGATGGGGCCTGTTTGCAGACCAGAGGGCTGCTTCTGCAGGCCCCCGAGCTGCGTTACAACCAGAACAGTGGCGAACTCACCGCAGGCAGTATTGAAGTACAGACCCCTCGCTACCGCTTCTGGGCCGAAGAAAGCATCGTTAAGGGACAGGTTTTGCTGGCCAGTGGGATTCGGGCTACCCCCTGCAAGTGCGGCGACGATCTGCGGCTCCTGTCCCAAACCCTGCGGTTTGATACCCGGAGCGGCGAGATCGTGCTGGAAGAGAGCCGGCTCGAGGTCTATCAGCTGGGCCTGGCCCGCTTCAACGAGTTGCGCCTCGATCCCCACCAACCGCTCAGCGAAAGCCTGGGGCTTAGCCAGGCAGGTGGAGCCGATGCCCCCCTTATCCTGCCGGTTCGTTTCGACTTCGACCAGGGTTTGAATCTGGGTTTGAGCGAGTTTCCCCTGCCCGACCCGGGGGTTTTTTCCGGCAAGTTCACGACCCGGCTGACCCTGCTGGGCCTGCGCTTGGGCAGTCCCGATCCGGTGTTGCGGGTAGGCTTTGCGGCACAGGGGGAAAACCGTCAGGCCAGCCTGCAACTCGACAGTAAACCCAGTGGTTTTGCCAGCCGGGGCGAGGTGGTGGATGGCCCCTTGTTTTTTGTCCACGACAGCGAAAAGGGGCGTTATGCTTTCGGGTTGAAGCAGGCTTTTGTCCTGGAGCGCTTTACCCTGACCCCCTTTGGTTGGGTGGCCCAGGACTGGCGGGACGGAACCCCGGCCACCCTGGAACGCGGGCTGGCCGCCGGGGCTGAGTTGCGCTACAACTTCGAGGTACAGGAAGGGCCGTTTCGCTTTCGCCTCGAGCCTTTCGGAGTCGCAGCGCTCTACAACCAGCCCCAGCAGTACGCGGCCTATGGTGGGCAGGCCGAAGGCCGCTACGAGGGCGAGTTTGCCCTGCGCGTCGGCTATACCTGGGCCATCGAGTCCACCCCGGGGCGCTTCTGGCTCGAGCGCCACCAGGCCACCCAGAAGCTTACCGGCAGCCTGCAATACACCGGGTTCAAACTCGAGGCCGAACACGACTTTCTCAAGGCCCAAACCCTGGGCAGCCTGCGGGTCGGTTATACCCAGGACTCTGGCGAGGTGTGGGCCCAGTTCAATACTTGCTGGAATTGTGTGGGCAAAACCCTCAGCAATGGGCGCGACAACTGGGAGCGAAGGGAGCTGGTGATGGGTTTTACCCCGGTGCCGCTCACCTGTACCTACGACCTCAACCTCACCCCGCTCCTCGGGTATGATTTCCTGCGGCAGGGCGTAAGCCGCTGGGGGTTGGAACTGCGCTACGCCGACTGCTGTTTTGTCTGGCGGCTGGGCTACCAGGAAATCCGCATCGCTCAGGAACCGGGCGAAACTGCCAATGGCAGGCTGGTTTTTGGACTGGAAATTCGATGACCCATCTGGATCGTTACATTCTCCGCGAAGCTGTGCCGGTCTTTTTGTTTGGGCTGGTGCTGTATGTGGGCTTTGGGTTGATCAGCAACCTCCTCCCCCGGGCGCAGTGGATGGGGACCGCCGAACTGGGCAGCATTCTCAAGTGGCTGGCCCTGCAGGTGCCTGCCGCCTCGGTGCAGGCGCTGCCCATTGCGGGCCTGCTGTCAATTTTGCTGGCTTTTGGACGGCTGGCGCGGGAAAACGAGCTACTGGTGATGCAGGCCGGGGGTATCTCGATACGCCGTACGGCCCGGCTGTTTTTGCTGGGTGGGCTTTTGATGAGCGGGCTTTCGCTGGCGCTCTCGGAATGGGTGGTGCCCTGGGCCAACCGAGCCACAGCAGTGGTCTATTTCAACGAGCTGATCCCTGAGCGCACCGCGCAGTTCAATCTGGTCGGGCGCGAGCTCTCTGTAGGCGAATATACTTTGCGCTACGAAGGTTTCGACCAGGCGAACGACCTGCTCCAGCAAGTGCGCCTCGAGCGCTGGCAGGGCCAGACCATGACCGTGATCCTGGCCCAGACCGCTCGCTTGCAGGATCGGGTGATTGTGTTTCGGGACTACAGGGTCTTTACCCTCGACTTTGCCCAGTTGCCCCTCCCCGACTTTGCCACTCTGGAGCAGGCCGAACTGGGTTTGCAGGGGGTCTTTAGGGCGCAAAATATCGGCCAGGCGGGCGCAGAGTTGAGTGTGCGGCTCTCCAGAAGCCGCGAAGACCTGGAAGCCCAGTATGCCGGGGGCGGCTTCGAAACACCCGTGCGGCTTTCGGAGTGGTGGCGCAAACTCCGCGACCCCAGCACCCCCCCCCGCGAACAGCGTGAAGCTCGAGCCCAGTGGCACTCCGGCATCGCTCTGGCCCTGGGTAACTGGATGGTACTAATTCTGGCCCTCCCCATTGCGGTGCGACGGGCCACCAGTCCCGGTACGGCCCTGGCCCTGGCCCTGGTACTCACCATTGCCTACTACCTG
>NZ_CALMCQ010000147.1 GCF_937863175.1 uncultured Meiothermus sp.
GGGCTGCCCCAAGTGTGAGACCGCCCAGGCGGTGGTAGCGTTCGGCCTGGCGGCCTGGGCGGGGTGGGAGCTGTGGCAGGCCAACCAGCAGTGATACCATAGAGGTATGAAACGTGAGGTCAACACAAAACAAAAAACAAAGTGGCCAGAAGATTTCCCGGTTCTTGAACCCACTGGGCTGGGTAAGCCCGTTTTACCAAAACCCATCAAGCTCAAACCCGGAAAGAAATCCTCACTCGAGTATGTCCAAGAGCAACGCAGGTGAGCTGATCATTTTTGACACCGGGGCACTGATCCAGATTCATACTCAAGAAACCTTCAGTTCGATTTGCGTCGCAAGCTTCAACCAAGCACGACAAGTTGGGATGTGTTATCTGGCTGTTCCCGAAATCGCCGGTGCGACCGGTTCCATGCTGCGAAATCGGCGCATAACCAAAAAGCAGCGAGAGCACATCCAAAACTTTGTGACCAAACAACTGGATCATTGGCTGGTCTTGCCAGTCTCTCATCGAGTGTGCAACCTGGCTTATGAGTTATGCCAAAAACACCCGCTGAAAGGTGGAGATGCCATTCATTTAGCGGCTGTCAAAATCCTCTTGCAGTTTCGTCCTGCCACATTCCTCACGCTTGATAAAACGCTTTACGAAGCCACAAAAAAAGAGAAAGTGCCTGTCGTGGTAATCCCCAGGTTCGAAGATGGCCGGTAGACAGACCTTCCGCCTATTGATCGTGGGCAAGGTGGGAAATATGGAAAAGCCACTCCGGTTGAGCTACCATGAGAGCATGGGTACGATGGCCTTCAAGTCGAAAAAAGCCAAGGTAGTATATGACATCATTCGCTCGCTGCCACCGCTTACCGACGCGCAAGCCAAACAAATGGTGGATGCGATTGAGCGGGTCACGGGGCGTCGTCACCCTCTTCGTCCAGTAAGACGCAAAAATGCAAACACCCACGCAAATCCTTCTTGATACCAACTTTCTTGTCTCCCTCCGGCGAGAGGAGCCGGAGACTTTGCGTTTTTTAAGTTGCCTGACCTCCGAACAAATGACAACCTCAGCGATTGTTCAGGTGGAGTATGCCACCAAGAGGTCGAGGGTTCGAATCCCTTCGGCTCCACCAAGTCCAGGGCAATAAAAACTCGAGGGTCAGACCCCGCTGACTTCCGGTACACCGCCCCTGCTGCGCCTGACGGCAGGGCTGGATTAACTGGCATATCTTAAATGTTGACCACGCGAGGAGGTTTTCAGCCTGGGGTAACCCATGGTTAAGACAAAAACCTGAGTAGAAAACTTGATATTGACACGCTAAAGGCATTGCTGCTACCCTAGCGGGCGGCCCTCAGGAAGTGGGCCAGAAATCGCAAAAACACCTTTAGTGGTTTCTTGGGCATCTCCGGGCTAGACTAAAGCTATGTTTGAAACCCTTTCTCAACGCATCCGTGCCGCAGTGGACAAGCTGCGCGGGCGGGGCCGTATCACCGAGGCCGATCTTAAGGCTACGCTGCGCGAAATTCGCATGTCGCTCCTGGAGGCCGATGTCAACTTCGAGGTCGCTAAAAGCTTCGTGAATGCCGTGCAGGAAAAGACCCTGGGGCAAGCTGTGCTGGAAAGCCTGACCCCGGCGGAGCAAATCCTGAGCGTGGTCTACGAAGAACTGGTGCAGATGCTGGGGGGTGAGGCCACGCAGCCGGTGCTGAAAAACGAGGGCAACCTGTGGTTCATGGTAGGGTTGCAGGGCTCGGGCAAGACCACCACCACCGGCAAGCTGGCCCAGTTCTACAAGTCCAAGGGTCGCCGCCCCTTGCTGGTAGCGGCCGACACCCAGCGCCCCGCAGCTCGAGACCAGTTGCGCATTTTAGGTGAAAAAATTGGCGTGCCGGTGCTGGAAGTGGCCGACAACGAGCGTCCCGAGACCACCCGCTCTCGCCTGCAACAGCATCTGACCTTCGACTACCGTGACCTGGTGATTGTAGACACCGCAGGCCGCTTGCAGATTGACCAGACCCTGATGGATGAACTGGCCGGACTCAAACAGGTGCTGGGGCCGTCCGAGACCCTGCTGGTGGTGGATAGCATGACCGGTCAGGAAGCCCTGAATGTCTCCAGAACCTTCGATGAGCGCATTGGGGTTTCGGGCCTGATCCTGACCAAGCTCGACGGCGATGCGCGGGGTGGGGCGGCCCTCTCCGCGAGGCACGTAACCGGCAAGCCCATCTTCTTTGCGGGTATCTCCGAAAAAATTGAGGGCCTCGAGCCCTTCTACCCCGACCGGCTGGCCCAGCGCATTCTGGGCATGGGGGATCTGCAGACCCTCCTGGAAAAGGCCAGGGCCGCCGAACTGGAGGGGTCGCAGAAAGACCTCAAAGAAATCACCCTCGAGGACCTCATCACCCAGATGCGCCAGATGCGCAAGATGGGTAGTTTCACCGAAATTCTGGGCATGATTCCCGGCATGTCGCGGATGCTACCGGCAGGCTTTTCAGTAGACGAAAAGCAGGTCAACCGCATGGAGGCTATCGTGCTCTCGATGACCATCAAAGAGCGCCGCAACCCCAAGGTGCTCAATGCCTCGCGCCGCAAGCGCATTGCGGCTGGGTCGGGAACCTCGGTGCAGGAGGTCAACCGCCTCATCAAGACCTTTGAGGACTCCAAGCAGATGATGAAAACCCTTACCAAGCAGCAGCAGAAGGGTGGCAGGGGATTGTTTAGAAGATAGGTCTCAGGATGCACCTCGAATGTCGCACCTCTCTTCGCGCCAGACCAGCAACA
>NZ_CALMCQ010000148.1 GCF_937863175.1 uncultured Meiothermus sp.
GCGAGAGTAGGCGATTTTGTTCTCGGTCTCCTCGAGCTGGCCCTGCAGTTCCCGGAAGTTGGCATCGGCCTTGAGATCCGGGTAGGCTTCAGCGATGGCAAACACGCTGCGCAGGGCCTGGGTGAGCAGGTTGGAAGCCGCGGACTTTTCCTCGATGCTTCCAGCGGAAAGCATCCGCTCTCTAGCCTGGGTCACCCGGTCGAAGACCCCGGTCTCGTGGGCAGCGTAGCCCTTGACGGTACTGACCAGATTGGGAATCAGGTCATTGCGCCGCTTGAGCTGCACATCTACCTGGGAAAGCGCGTTGTTGACACGGTTTTCCAGGGTGATGATACGGTTATAGTAAAAGATAAAAAGGGCTGCGATCAACGCAATCAGAATCAACAAGATCTCCATAACCCAAGCCTCCGTTCTACCTCGCCCCGCTCCGGCCCCCACCGCCCGACGAGCCTCCTCTGGAGCTGCCGCCAAAACCCCCACCGGAGCCACTCGAGGGCTTAAGAGCACGCTCGAGGCTTTCCAGGTTGCGCGCAATCTGCTCGAGGCCCCCAGTCATCTGGCTGATTTGACGCAGCATGTCGCTGCTGGAGGTTATGGCCTGAGAGGTCTGGCCCAGGCTAGGCCCGGGAATCCAGCGCGGTACCGCAATCAGGTCAGGCCGCCTCTGGGCAATCTGGCGCAGATTCCGCAGGTAGCGCTCAGCAACGCCCAGGCTGGCCGCATAGATAAAGTGGTAGTCCCACATCTTGAAATGCTCGGCTGGCGCCGATTCCATCTGAGAAAAGTCGGCCAGGAAGTTGCGGTAGGCTTGCCAGCGTCTGGCCTTGAGCAGCTTGTCCGGCACCCAGCGGCCCAGCACGTTAAAGGCCAGCAGGCCCATCACCAGCAAGCCAACTCCGCCCAGTACCCCGCTGGCCATCAAAACCCCTACCCAGAGGGCCCCGCCCAGGTGGTCGAGCAGGATCGGCCCCAGAATCAGGGATAGCAACAAGAGCAGGAAGCCCAGCCCGACCAGCCAGCCACCCCAGTGAGCTGCGGCCCGCCCACTCTTTGCATCGAGCAGCTTGCCGTACACTGCCTCGTAGGTGGCCCTGGGACGGCGGCTCATGCTGGTCAGGAGACCGGGGTGCCGCCCGAAGTAGTTCTTGAGTTCCTCGGGTCGTACTACTCCATCCTTGCCAGCCGCCCGCAGCAGGTTCCAGACCTCGGTCGCCAGGGCCGTGGCGCTTTCCGGGGGCGAAAGCAGCTTGAAATGGGTCTCAACGCCGCCAAACAGCCCTAAAAAGCCCGGATTTTCGTGACGGATTAATTCAACTGAGCCTCGACGGGCAAAATCCAGCAAGGTGGCCGAGATCATCCGGCCCAGCATAGACTGCCCAGGGTCGCCCTGGCTCATCACATAGGGCACCAGACCAGGGGGGATTTCCTCGGCGGGTTCGCGGTAATAGCGCCCCACTTCTTCGGTACGGGGTTCGCGGCCAAAGCGCTGATAAGCACTCATAAAGAACCCCAGCAGCACCAGAAGCAAACCCAGCGGCCCAGCGGCCAGAACCCAGGCCCAGCCGGGAACCTGCTGGCTTTCGATGAGCTGGCGTGAGCGTTCGCGGAAGGCACGGGTCTCCTCTTCGGTTTCCTGTAGCCACTGCTCGAAGCGGGGTTGGTTCAGGGTGGGGCGGTCGAAAACCCTCGAGGCCAGAATCACCCTCGAGCGCACGAACTCGTCCTGGCTGACCGGCGCAATCTGTACGGTGGCGAGCCGTCTGGCCGGGTCGAACTCGAGCGTCCCCAGCCGGCCCCGCCCGGTAAAGATGAAGACCCGGAATCGCTCGGGTACCGCCTGCGGGGCATGTAAGCGCAGGATATAGGTGCCCACTGCCGCGTGTTCGGGCTCCAGTACCTGCCGGTCAAACAGTGCGGCATCGCTGGCTACGGTGATCTCATTGCTGAGGGTATAACTGATGCGGAAGACCCGACTCTGGTTTTCAGCCAGCACCGGGAGGCTGCCCCAACGGTCGGGGGGGCCTGCAGTAATGCTGATGCGGTTGCCCTGCACCTGATACTGCACCGGACGGCCATCGTCGAGGGCACTGGCCTCTTCAAAACGAACCTGGCCCCCAGGACGGGGTTCAATTTCCAGGAAGACCTCGCGGAAGGTGCCATCGAAACGCCAGGTTCGGACATCCACCACCCGCACCAGCCCATCGGCCTGAAGGTAGACATCCTGTTCGACGCGCTCGAGGGAGTAGCTCTTCCCCCAGGCCAGCCCCAGCAGGGCCAGTGCCAGCACCCCCCAGCGAAGCAGCTTCACCTCTCTAGCTTAACCCCAATCTCCGCCCAACGCCACGTTGGATACGCTTACCCCAACCCGAGCCGCCTGGCATCGGCCTTCATGGCTTCCAGCACAAAGGCCATGTGCTCGTCAAGATCGACTCCTAGCTCCTGAGCCCCGCGCACGATTCCTTCACGGTCTACCCGTGCAGCGAAAGCCTTATCCTTGAACTTCTTTTTCAGGCTGTCCAGTTCCAGGCTCTGGATGTTCTTGTCGGGACGGACATAGACCGCCGCCATAACCAGGCCCACCAGCTCGTCTACTGCAAACAAAACCCTGGCCATCAGGGAATTGCGGGGGTGCTCGGGCACATCGGCATGGCCCAGAATGGCCTCGAGCACATCATCGGAATAGCCCATCTCGCGCAGTACCTCCACCCCTTTATAAGGATGGGTTTCGGGGGCTTTTTCGTAGTCGAAATCGTGCAGGATAGCGGTGATGGCCCATTTTTCTTCGGGTTCGCCATACTTGCGGGCATAGGCCCGCATGGCGGTTTCGACAGCCAGCATATGTTTTTGCAGGCTTTCTGAGGGCGTCCAGCGCTTCATCAGGGCCAGTGCGTCTTCATAAACCATATAGATCGCCATATACCCCATTCTCGAAGAGTCATGCCCACAGGGTCAAGGGTCACACCACCCTTCTGTCGAGGGCCAGACATCGGATGCTCGTGCGGGGGTTTGGCCATGCATGTTGTGTCCAGTAGAGCGCAGCGCTCACGCAAAGCACGATAGGATAGAAGCGTGGCAGAGAAGTCAATCAATCCGTTGTCCCCATGGCTCATCGGCTACGGCGAGGATTCGCACCGCCTGGGCGAGGGGCGTGAACTCTGGCTGGGGGGAGTGCGTATCGAAAGTGAGCGCGGGGCAATTGCCCATTCGGATGGCGATGTAATTCTGCATGCCCTATCTGATGCCTTGCTTTCGGCATTTGCCCTGGGGGATATTGGCAGCTTTTTCCCCGACCACGACCCCAAGTGGAAGGGTCTGGAAAGCCGGGTCATCCTCGAGGTGGTTCTGCAAAAAGTGCGGGATAACGGCTATCGTTTGGGTCAGATTTCGGCGGTGGTGGTGGTGGATCGGCCCAGGCTCGGGCCGCACCGCGCCACCATCCAGCAAAACCTGGCTCAACTGACCGGACTGCCCGAAAACCGGGTGGGTCTAACCTTCAAAACCTCCGAGGGGTTGGCCCTCGATCATGCCCAGTGCAGGGCCATGGTCTACCTCGAGCCCATCCCGGAAAGGCCCGGCGAAAAGGGATAACCGTATCCATGACTGCATCTAGCCCTGGGCCTCGGCTAAGACGGTTCTGGGTCATTTTTGTCACTGGCTGGTTCGTACCTGGGGGTAACCTGAAAAAGTCATGGGCCAAACCTAAGGGAAATCTGAAAGAAGTCTAAATACGAATCGGTGGAGTGGGATCGTAAGCTACCAGTGAGTTCGGTTGAAGCAGGGTTACTTACAACTGCTCATCTCGAAAAGCCCCACATACCTGGTGGAACTTCGGCGCAGCTACTATGGTCTTGCTTGGGTAAACCATCGCCTCGGGAGTTTGAATGAAGAAGCTGTTGTGGATCATCATTTTGGTCGCCCTGGGGGCTTGCAACCAGGGCGCTACGCTCCCGGTTCCCCCGACGCCCAATCCCGCCCCGACCCCAGTCCCCACACCTCCTCTACCGCCCACCCCTGCCATACGCACTCTCTATGTGTCTCCCAGCGGCAGCGATAGCAACGATGGGCTAAGCGAAACCCGCGCTTTTCGCACCCTGCAACGGGCTTCCAACCAGACCCAGCCGGGAGATCTGGTGCTGGTGATGAATGGGGAGTACACCAACCCCATCTACAACAGCATCATCCTCAATATCAAACGCTCGGGCACCGCTGACAGGTGGATTGTCTATCGTGCTTATCCGGGCCATCGGCCCAAGCTCAAGCTCGAGTCCAACTGGGTGGGTATCTTGCTGGAGGGGGTCTCATATGTGGCCATCGAGGGTTTCGATATAGAAGGTAATGCTGCCAGTGTGAGCCTCGAGTATGCGCGCTCCCAGATGAGTGTGCTGGACAACCCCGTCACCGCAGGTAGCTGTCTGGGCATTGGCCCGCGCTACCAGCAGCCCGACCTGCGCTCACACCATATTGTGGTACGCAACAACCGCGTGCTGCGTTGTCCGGGGGGTGGCATCTACAGCGTGCAAGCCGACTACCTGTACATCGAAAACAATGTTGTGGCCGAGAACGGCTTCTTCTCCCCACTCAACAAGAGCGGGATCTCAACCTACCAGAACTGGAACTCCGATAGCTCCACCGATTTCAAAATTTTCATCCGGGGCAATATCGTCTACAAAAACGAGAACCGAATTCCCTTCTATTATTCCAACCCCGATCCAGCCAGGCGGGTTATCTCCGATGGCAACGGGATCATTGTGGATGATGGTCGCAACACCCAGAACTTCGGCACCAATCCCGGCGTACCCTACCGGGGCCGCGTCCTGATCGAGAACAATCTGATCTTCGACAACGGAGGCCGGGGGGTCAATATTTTCTATTCCGACAACGTGACCGTTCGCAACAACACCCTCTACGCCAATGCCCGGACACCCACCATCTGTTGCGATCTGTCGGCTTACTTCTCGGGGAATGTGGGGTTCTACAACAATGTGGTCTATGCCCGTTCCGACCGCGAAGCAACCGCAGTTTTTAGCGTCTCGAACTTTGTATTCAGTCGCAACCTGTATTTTGCAGCTACCAGCTTCCCCAACCGAAGCTCTACCGATCTGGTCAGCGATCCCCTGTTCATAAATCCCAGCACCGACCCCAGCAGTGCCAATTTCCGTCTCGGGGTCAGCAGCCCTGCCCTGGGCAAGGGCCTGTCCGAACAATGCGCCAGTACCGACCTGGAAGGCAAATCTCGAGCCAGCGCCTGCACCCTGGGCGCCTACGAGTGACCTCCGGGGAACAGGGGCGGGGTTGACCCGTTCAGCCACGGCTGTACCCGTCAGCAACCCAGACGGCGGCTGTGTACCGTTGGATGTAGACGGTTTACCGCACTGCATTTGGCACCCTCACTCCTCCGCCTCGCTTTCTAGCTGACCTTCTTCGGGATTCTTTTTCATCACCTCACGCAGCACCGCGGTGGCGTAGGCCCCCTTGGGTAGAAAAAAGCTCACCCAGAGTCCTTCCGGGGTTTCTTCCACCCTCCATTCAGCCAGGGGGAAGCGAATCAGGCGGCGATCCCCCCGGCGCGAGGCAAAATGGCGGCGCTCGAGTTCATATTTCTGCAAAATCTGATCTTCCAGGATCCGGGCCAGACCCTCTGCCTCCCGATATTTCTTACCGTACAAAGCCCCGGTAGCGCTTATTTCAAAGTGCAACGCCCGAGGGTTTTCTGTGGCCGGATCCAACACCACAAACTCCCCACCGGTATCGTGTTTCTTGGCCACATCACCCTCGATCACCTGCCCAAATAACCCCATCTGTAAGCGCAGGGCCAGCCAGTCGTTGAAGAGCAGGCTTTGCAGGCTGGCCACCAAAAACTTCTTGAGCCAGGAGGGGGTGTGCACCTTACCCTTTTTGACCAGTTCATAGCCCTTGACGGGATTCAACCCTCCAATGCCAAACCGCTGGGGGCCATAGTAGTTGGGCACCCCCTGGCGCTCGAGCACACGCAGGATGGCCTCGACGCGTTGTAGCAGTGGACGGGCATCCGCCCCTACTACGCTGCTCCCCAGTTCCAGGACTCGCTCCTGACTGGGGCGAATCAGGATGCGAAAGCGATTGCCCCGCAGATGCCCTACCCGCAGCTTGTGAGGATGCAAGCCCCTTTCCAGAACCCTGACCCCTCCTAGTTCGACCAGGCTTTCCAGGCGCACCTCGTGACGGGCCGGAATGCTGAACCACTGCAGGGTCAGCGCGTGTTTGTCCTTCAAGCCCGCCACCCCGATCTGAGATTCGTTGATATGCAGTCGGTCACGCAAAAACTCGTATACTGCCCGGGTGGTCAGACCCTCTTTCTCAATCAGCACAAACAGGTGTTCCCCCTCGCCCGAAGGGTTATAGGCTGGCACTTCATAAACCTGGAAATCTCGAGGTTTATGGCGAATCACCCCATCCAACCCCAGCAAGTCCGGTGTGAGATAGGGATAGGCATTGAAATCAAAACGGAGATTGGGAAATGAGGCCATACCTTATAGCATATGGGGGTGGACTCCGTAGATTCTGGCCAGCTAGAAGCCCAGTTCGCCAACCATCTGACCCGCATGGTTCCCGAGGGCAGTCTGGTGGCGGCGGTGTCGGGCGGTGGTGACTCGGTCGCACTGCTGTTGCTGCTTACTTCGACCCCCCGCAAGGTGGTGGTGGCCCATCTCGATCACTCCCTGCGCTCCGATTCGGCGGGTGATGCCCTCTGGGTTCGGTCGCTGGCCGAACGCCTGGGGTATACCTGCGAGTCGGAGAGACTCGATGTGGCCCAGATTGCCCTGGAACGCGGGGGTAATCTG
>NZ_CALMCQ010000149.1 GCF_937863175.1 uncultured Meiothermus sp.
AATTGTGCAGATGGGGATGTTGTTGCTGTGAGGATGTCGTCTGGAGTTCGAACGGTCATCCCCTGCTGCAGCCCGGTTTCACAATCCCGTACGGGATATTTCATGGCTGAGCCATGCAAAGGGCGCACCCGTTCACGGGCCCGGCTCGAGCTGCAAGGTATCCTTGGATTCATGACGGACGTTTCCTCTCGAGCCGACATCGCTACCGTGGTGGACAAATTCTACGCCAAAGCCCTCCAGGACTCACAGATTGGCTTTCTGTTTGAAGGGCTGGACTTGAGGAACCACCTGCCGGTCATCCACGACTTTTGGGAGAACATCGTATTTCACAGGGGAAACTACCGGGGTGGGATGATGTACAAGCATCTGATGCTCAATGCCGACAAACCCCTCAAACCAGAGCACTTCCAGCGCTGGCTCGAGCTTTTCTCTGCCACCCTGGACGAGCACTTCGCAGGCGAAAATGCCAGCGCCATGAAGCAGTTCGCCCACTCCATCGCCAAAACCATCCAGGCCAGGATCTCACAGCAAAATCTGCTGCCCCTGGGGACTAAAAATAGCCCTTAAGGGCCCCGGAAGAAGCGCAACAAGTAGAGCAGCAGGCTCAAGGCCAGGCTGACCAGCAGCATGGAGGTAAGGGGGAAGAAAAAGCGGAACCCCTCGCGCTCCATGCGAATGTCCCCCGGTAGTCGGCCAAACCAGCTCAGGAGTCCAGGGGCATACATCCACACCAGACCCAGGCTCACCAGCACCAGGCCCAGCAAGAGCAAGATGCGCCCGGTATCCATGGTTCACTGGTAGCCCAGTTCCCGCAGGGCCTCGGGGTCTTTGCGCCAGTTGGGGTAGACCTTGACCTGAAGCTCGAGGTAAACCTTGCGGGACAAAAAAACTTCCAACTGCTTGCGGGCTGCCGCCCCAATTTCTTTGAGCATCCGTCCCCTGGCCCCAATCAGGATGGGCTTATGGCCCTCGCGCTCGACATAGATGTTGACCTGGATATACAACATCCCGTTGTCGCGCTGCTCAAATTCTTCGGTTCTGGTGGCAATCGAGTAGGGAATCTCTTCCTTGAGCCGCTTCATGGCTTCTTCGCGCACAATCTCGGCAGCCCACTCCTCGGGGGTCTGGTCGCCCTTGGCATAGTCTTCGGGGAAGAAGAAAGGGCCCTCGGGCAGCAGGGCCAACACCTCATCGCGCAGGGCTTTGGCGCCGCGTTCGTTCTGGGCCGAAATCATGCGGGTTTCCAGACCCGGCAGCAGTTCGGCATAGGCTTGCATCGCCGTATCGGGATACCTGGCGGCATCGCTCTTGTTGCCTACCAGAAAAATCGGCACCTGACCCTTGAGAAGGCGCAGCGCCCGCGCTACCAGCTCGTCTTCGTGGGTGGGGGGGTGGCGCAAGTCCACCAGCCAGAGCACCAGGTTCACCTCGGCCAGGGCTTCAGTAATCTGGCGGATCATGTACTCGCTCATGGCATCGGCAGCCTCGTGCCAGCCCGGCGTGTCTACAAACACAATCTGGCGGCTGCCCTCGGTATGGATGCCCCGCACCCGCTTGCGGGTGGTCTGGGGCTTGGGGCTGATGGGGGCGATCTTCACGCCCAGCATGGAGTTGAGCAGGGTGGACTTGCCCACGTTAGGCTTGCCCACCAGGGCTACAAAACCGGAATAGGTGGTTCCTTCAGTCACCGTTCTAGTATAGGGGTAGGCGAAGGATAACCCCCGAACCCCTCCCCCATCCGCTATCCTAGACCGAGCTATGCCCAGTCCTCTGGCCCTTGCGCTAACCCCCCATATTGGCCCCAGGCGTTTACAGCAAGCCCTTTCGACCGACCTGAGCGTGGAGGCCATTGCCCAACTCTTAGGCGCAGAAATTGCAGCCGCCTATGCCAGAACCTTGAAGGAGGATCTGGCAGAGCAAGAACGGGAGCAGGCAGCCAGGCTGGGCCTCCGGCTGATTGGGTTGTGGGAGCCGGAGTATCCCGAAGTATTGCAGCATCTGGACAGCCCACCCCCAGTACTATATCTGAGGGGCGAGCTGCCTCACACCCAGCACAATATCGGCATTGTAGGCACCCGCAAGGCCAGCCCCTGGGCCACCGCCTGGACACACAAAGTGGCGCGCGAGCTGGCCGAAGCCGGCATTGGCATCATCTCCGGTCTGGCCCTGGGGATAGACTCAGCCTCCCACAAAGGTGCCCTCGAGGGTGGAGGCTACACCCTGGGAATTTTGGGAAGCGCCATGGATCGTTTCTATCCCCCCCAGAACCGTGCTCTGGCCGAACAGATGAACGTGCTGTCGGAGTTCCCGCTTGGAACCCCACCGCAGGCTGGGCTGTTTCCCCGGCGCAACCGGATCGTGGCGGCTCTTTCCAGGGCAGTACTGGTGGTGGAGGCGGGTGAAAAAAGCGGCAGCCTGATTACCGCCAAGTTTGCGGCAGAACTGGGCCGCGATGTGCTGGCCGTGCCGGGACGACCCGGCGACGCCTTCTCGCTGGGAAGCAACCGGCTGATTCAGGATGGAGCCGGGCTGGTGATGAACACCGAGGACGTGCTGGGTGCGCTGGGGGTTCTGGCTCCCAGAAAACAATCGCTGCAACTCGAGGGCCCGGAGGCCCACGTGTACCGGACTTTGCTCGAGCTCTCCGAGGCTTTGCCCGACGATATCGCCCAGTCCACCGGCCTCTCCACCAGCGAGACCCTGTCGGTGCTGATGCTGCTGGAACTTAAGGGCCTGGCCCGGAGCAGCGCGGGACGCTACAGCCCGCTTTGATGGGAACCAGGTACGAGGGCTTGGGGACTGGGTGGTAGGCAAGAACGAGCGGGGCGGTTTGCGACTGGCAGTTCAGTTGACCGCTTTGCGCCAGCCTCACTTTATTGAGCCCTGACCCTTTACTACGGAAACGTCTTGACCGAAGACCAGACCAGCCCCTGTGCGCCTACCGAGCCGATCAGTTCGTACCAGCCGGGCTTGAGCCCTGCCGGTACGGGGAAGCTGGCTGGAAGGGCGCGGAACTTGTTTCCATCGAAGTAGGCCACCACCCGCACCTGGGTCTGCTCGCTGGCCGCCCGTAGTGCCATGAAGGGGTCGTTGCGGTTATTGGAAAACCATGCGCTGACAAACTGGTACTGCGAGGCCCCCACCAGACTGGCGGGCCCCTGATAGAAGGCCCAGGGCACGGGGCTGTGCAGCTTGACTTCGGTAGCGACAAACACCTCGCCCTCCCAGACCCCGCTGGCCTCGAGCCACATACCTGGAACGGCCAGGTTCAACCAGGGAGAGTTGCTCTGGATGCGCACATTCCCCGAAATGATCTGGCCACCCGCACTTACCGTCACCTGGCCCATGTAACTGCGGAGCTGGCGGACTCCAGGGGGGTTGGAGCTGGAATTGGAGTTGGGGTTTTGGTTGCTCCCGCTGTTGCCACCCCCACCCGCATTACCGCTATTACCACCACTATTGCTGTTGCCTCCGGCATTGCCCCCGCTGTTCCCGTTGCCCCCGCCGTTGCCATTCCCGTTCCCACCACCATTGCCATTCCCGTTGCCGTTTCCATTGCCACGCTGCACAATAATTTGAGCATCGGGCGCCAGATCGGGCTGGCTGCTGGCTTTGACTCGAGCGGCCAGCGCTGGGGGCGCCACCAGGGCCAGGGCAGCCCACAGTAAAAGTGCTACACGGAAACTAAACACGGTTCACCTCGAGCCTGGGCAGGCTCAGGATGGCCTCGAGACCGCCCCCCGAGCGGTTGCGGAACTCAAGCCGGCCCCCCAGCAGGGCTGTAATATGCCGGACAAGGGCCAGACCCAGCCCGATCCCTTCGACCCTGGGTTGCATCCGTAGGAAGGGATCCCCCAGACGTTGCAACGCCTCCTCGGGCACCCCAGAGCCCTGGTCTTGGATATGGATATGGATCATGGCATCCTGCCCAACCTCGACCCGCACAGTCTCCTGGCTAAACTTGAGCGCATTGCCCACCAGGTTGGCCAGGGCTTGCTGGAGAAGCTCTTCATAACCCAGCACCTGCGCCTCCAGGTCTCCCCCTAGCGTAATACGCATACGCTCTTCGGGGGTAAGATTTTGCACTATAGATCGTAACGTTAAGCCAATTTCGACAGGCTCGGGGTCTCTTTGCGGGCTGCGGGTCAGGGCCAGCAAGCCAGCCAGCAAACGTTCCAGACGCTCGAGGCTGCCCTTAATGGCCGGCAGCGACTCCTCGGGCGTGAGCAGGTTCTGTTCCAGGGCCTCTACCTGCACCCGCAGCGTCGCCAGCGGGGTACGTAGCTCGTGTGAGGTGTAACGGGAAAAATTACGCTCGCGATCCAAAAATCCTTCCACCGCCAGGGTCATGCGGTTGAAGCTCTCGGCCAGGTCGGACAGTTCATCCTGACCGGGCGGCACCGGAACCGGCTTGGGAAAGCGCTGCTGGGCAATGGCGTGGGCGGCTTCGGTCAGGTGGCGAACGGGGCGCATTAGATAGCCAAACAACAGATAGGCCACGATCAGGGCCAGCAGCAACGAAACGGGCAGGGCCAGCAGTTCGGTGCGCCAGAAGGCTTGCAGGGCCTCATTCTGGCTGCGGGTCTCGAGGGCGGCATGCAACACAAAGCCTTCCTCCAGCACCCGCTGGTTTTTGAGCCAGCCCGCCGCCTCGGTAGGAAAGCGGCCCCCGATTTCCAGAAATACCTGTTCTTCCCGCATTACCCGAAACCGGCTGCTACCCAGTTCGGCCAGCTTGGGCAGGCGGTTGGGATCGAGCCTGGCCTGCTCCGGCGTAATGACCAGGGCCTGGGCTACCGCACTGGTGATGGACTCGAGATCCTGCCGGGCTTCCCGACTCAGCGTGTCTTGAAAACGCACAAACCCCAGCCCACCCACCAGCAAAGCGGTCAGTACCACTACTGCGGACAAACTGAGCAACAGGCGGCTGCGAAACCCACCCAGCAGCACCCAGCCTTTGGGTTTGGGCAGGGTAATCGGGATGGCCTGGACAGTTTTGCCCTGTAGAACTCGCATTGGTTAGACTCCCAGCACATAGCCCCCCGGCAGGGTGGCAATTACATTCTCCCCCAACTTCTCCCTTAAGCGATGTACATATACCCGCAAAATCCGGTGGCCCGACTCGGTGTCGGGAAATATCTTCTCCAGCAGCTCATCCACCCCGAACACCCGCTCGGGGTGCAGGGCCAGGCGCTCCAACAAGGCGAACTCCTTGTCGGACAGCGAAACCAGCTTCTGGTTCCAGTACACTTTGCGACTGGCAAACTCCACCCGCAGAGGGCCGCGCTCGAGAATGGTCTGGCGGGTAGTGCCCCCCCGCCGCAGCAAAGCCCGCACCCGCGCCAGGAATTCCTCGAGGGAAAAGGGTTTCACCAGATAGTCGTCGCCACCCAGATCCAGTCCCTGCACCCGATCCTCTACGGTGTCCCGAGCCGTGAGAAACAGAATGGCCCCCCCAAACCCTCCCAGGCGAAGTTGCTGGGCAAAGCGAAACCCCGCATCGTCACCCTCCGGAAGCATCACATCCAGGGCAATCAAGTCTGGCTCGTGCTCATTAACCTGGGCCTGTGCCTGGGCGGTGTTTTCGGCCCACTCAACCTCGTAGCGCTCACGCCGCAATAGGGCCACCAGAGGCCCTGCCAGACCGGGTTCGTCCTCGACCAGTAAAATACGCATGTTTTTATCCTCTGACTGTATAGCCTGGGCGACTGCAGGCCGACCGGGTTGCGGCCCGGACTCTCCAGATCCAACCCGACCCTTCACACCTCAGACTCATCCAATCAGCCTAGCGCCAACGGATAAACGGGATATTAACGCGTCTGGAAGGACTCGGCCCAGGAGACAGGTGCTTTAACCTGCTCCAGCGCCTCTTGCAGCACCTCCACCCCCGCCCCCCGCCGGCTCGCCCGCTCGGAGAGTAGCCTTCGCCACAGACGTCCACCCGGCTGTCCCTTGAACAAATTGAGCATGTGCCGAACCACTGCCCACAGCGGTGTCCCTCGCTCCACCTGGGTCTGGACATAGCGGATCATGGCCTGGGCCACTTCCAGGCGGGTGCTGGAATGCGCCCGTCCAAACAGCTTCGAGTCGGCCTGCTCGAGCACAAAGGGATCATCGTAGACAGCCCGTCCCAGCATGACCCCGTCCAGGTGGGCCAGGTGTACCTGAACCTCTTCCAGCGTCCGTATCCCGCCATTGAGCACCAAAGTTAGTTGTGGGAAATCTTGTTTGAGCCGGTACACCCAGTCATAGCGCAACGGAGGAACGGTACGGTTCTCGGCTGGCGAGAGGCCTTTCAGGTGGGCTTTGCGGGCATGCACGATAAACACCTCGATGCCCACCCCCGCCAGCTTCTCTACAAAACGAGCCACGTAGGGATAGTCTTCGACCTCATCCACACCCAGGCGGTGTTTGGCCGTGACAGGAATCTTCACTGCCTGCCGCATCGCGGCCATACACTCGGCCACCAGGTCGGGCTCGAGCATCAGACAAGCCCCAAACCCACCCCCCTGCACCCGCTCCGAGGGACAGCCCAGGTTAAGGTTGATCTCGTC
>NZ_CALMCQ010000150.1 GCF_937863175.1 uncultured Meiothermus sp.
GCGGCGGGCCAGGGCGTTGACCCGCTCGTACTCCACTTCAACCAGGTTCACTGGAAGGGTCTGGGCGGCCTGAGCCACCACCGCACTGCCCAGCCCGCCGGTGAAGAAGAAGGCGTCGGCACGGTCGTCCTGCATCAGGGCCAGGGCCTGGTTGGGGTTTACGCGGATGGCCTCGCGCAAATCGGAGAGGCGCAGCCCGTAGGCCTCCAAAATTTGACGGGCATTCTGCTCGGTGCCCGAGCCCACATCGCCAATTACCACCCGCTTGCCGCGCAGGTCAGAGACCCTCACAATGCTGGCTGCGCGACGGGCCACCAGGTGGATCGCCTCGGGGTAGAGGATTGCCACCGCGCGGAAGTTTTTGACCGGCCTGCCCTCGAAGGCCGCAATGCCCACGCCGTTGAAGGCTGAGAAGGCTACGTCGTTCTGGGCCAGGCCCATTTGTAACTCGCCGGAGGCGATAGCATTAATATTGAAAACGCTGCCGCCGGTCGAGCGGGCATTGGCCCGGACGCCAATGTTAGCCTCGTTGACCAACCGGGCGATGCCGGTGCCAACTGGAAAATATACCCCGGTGGTCCCACCGGTGCCGATGGTGATAAAATCCTGGGCGTAGGCCACAGTGGCGGTCGCCAGGGTTGCCAATAGCAGTAGTACTTTCCTCATCTCGCTATCCTCCTGATTTTGAACTAGGGCTGATTATTGCTGAGACGGGGCGAATCGTCAACGCTACCGCTAATGCATTCGGGTATGGTGTGGCTATGATTGTGCAAATCGAGAAGTTGGTGCCGGGTGGCCTGGGCCTGGCCCGCACTTCCGAGGGTACCCTGCTTGTGCGTGGGGCACTGCCCGGCGAGTGGGTCGAGGCCGAGGGGCGCATCCGCAAGAACCACCTCGAGGGCCACGTCACCAGGGTTTTGGAGCCCCATCCCCAGCGGTACCGAAAACCATTACCCCCTTCAGCAGACCTGCCACTGGAATACGCTGCCCAGCTACCCATCAAGCAGGGCTTTGTGCAAGAGTCCCTCGAGCGCATCGCCAAACTGAGTTTCGAGGTCTCCCCCATTCAGGCCTCACCCTCATATGGAATTGAGCCGGGCCTCTACTACCGCACTGCTGTCCAGTATGCCCTGCATCCAGTGGGTGGCCTGGCCTACCGCCAGCCCCAGTCCAACGACCTGATTCGTATTTCCCACGACCCCCTTGTGGCCGAACCGTTGCAGCCCGCTTTTGAGCTGCTCCGGAGCTGGCCGCTGGCCAACCTCGAGGAGCTCGTGCTGCGTGGCTCACTCTACGAGCACAAAGTCCAGGTCGGATTTATCGGAGGGCAGGCACGGTTTTTCAAGCAAACCGCCCGGGCCCTGGTACAAGAAGGCATCGCAGGGGTGGTCTGGGCCGAGCCGAGCCCCAAAGGGCGCTTCCGGGGCCGGGTTCAGCACCTGAGCGGTGAAACCAGCCTCCTGGAGGACTTTGGAGGCGTGCTTTCGACCATAAACGTGCAGAGTTTTGCCCAGGTCAACCCAAAAGCGGCTGGACTTTTGTATCAGGAAGCTGCACGAATTGCCGGTTCAGGCCACAGGGCAGTGGAACTCTACGCGGGAAGTGGTGTGTTGAGTCTGCACCTGGCGCCATTTTTGAGGGAAATCGTGGCTATCGAAATCAACCGCAATGCCCTGAAACGAGGGGAGTCTGACCGGGATCGGCTGGGGGTACAGAACCTGGTGTTCAAACAAGAGGATGCCAGGGTGCTGGCAAAGTACCTGCCCGCCGATCTGGTAATGGTGGATCCACCCAGAGCCGGTCTGGCACCCGAAGTGTTGGCCGGCTTGATGGAGGGCAAGCCAGCCCAAATCCTCTACATTGCCTGCGACCCGGCCACCTGGGCACGCGATGTGGGCAGGCTTGGAGAGGCTGGCTATCGGCTCCGCTTTGCCCGGCCCTACGACTTCTACCCGTTCACACACCACGTGGAAGTCTTGAGTCTATTGTCCCTTTAACCAAAGGCTGACCCCTGTTCCCCCTTGACCTTCCACCCCCCACCTTCGAGAATCAACCCTGTGCTGACCAAGCGCATCATCCCTTGTCTGGACGTTCATGCGGGCCGGGTAGTCAAAGGCATCAACTTTGTCAACCTGCGTGATGCGGGCGACCCGGTAGAGTCGGCCAAGGCCTACAATCTGGCCGGAGCCGATGAGCTGGTGTTTTTAGACATCACGGCCACCCACGATGAACGGGCCACCATACTGGATATCGCTACCCAGGTGGCCGAGCAGGTCTTTATTCCCTTCACGGTCGGGGGCGGAATTCGCAGTCTGCGCGACGCCAGGGCCCTGTTGATGGCGGGGGCCGACAAGGTCTCGGTGAACTCGGCTGCGGTCAGGCGTCCAGAGCTGATTCGGGAGCTCTCGGAACATTTTGGCAACCAGGCGGTGGTGCTGGCGATTGACGCTCGAAAAAAAGCCAGTTCCTGGGAGGTCTATGTGGCCGGGGGCCGCACCCCCACCGGGCTGGATGCGCTCTGGTGGGCCGCGCACGCGGCTCAACTGGGGGCCGGTGAAATTCTGCTCACCAGCATGGACACCGACGGAACCAGAGCAGGGTTCGACATCGCGTTGTGCAGGGCGGTGTCGGAGGTGGTCGGAATTCCCGTAATTGCCTCCGGTGGCGCAGGAAGCAAAGAACATTTCGCTGCGGTACTGCAAGACGGAACTGCAGATGCGGCCCTGGCAGCCAGCGTTTTTCACTTTGGCGAAATTTCGATCCCGGAACTCAAGGCATACCTGGCCCGGAAAGGTATCCCGATGCGAATTGAGCCATCGGTTCCTCAGAGGGTATAGCGTTGTAAAGGTACCTGAACCGTAGGTCGGCTGGTTGGGAGACCATCTCGGCGATGAACAGCGGTCTATCGCCGATGCAGGCTCTTAACATGAAATCGGGAAAATACCTCGGGGTCACCCTGAACCCTCGTGTCTCAGAGCAGACTCAACACACCCCTGTTGCATTACATCCCCTCGACGCCGACAATAAAGCCTGCCGAGGCAGTGGTAAAGGTGTATACATGAAACTTTCCGATGTACAGTTTGACGCGAATGGCTTGATTCCGGTAATTGTGCAGGACGCGCATTCGGGGCAGGTTTTGAGCCTGGCCTATGCCAACCGCGAAGCTCTGGAAAAAACCATCCAAACCCGACAGAGCACCTTCTGGAGCCGCAGCCGGAACGAGCTTTGGATAAAGGGTCTGAGCTCGGGGAACACACAGGAAGTGCTCGAGGTTGTGCTGGACTGCGACCAGGACGCAGTGCTCTACAAAGTCATTCCCCACGGCCCCGCCTGTCACACCGGAGCCGAGAGCTGTTTCCACCACCCAGTTACCACCCCCCCCGTTCACCCTCCGCTGGGCGAGGTGCTGGAGAAGGTCTACCGCACCATCGAGTATCGCCTAAAGACCCTTCCAGAAGGCTCCTATGTCGCCAAAATGCACCAGGCGGGTCTGGATCGGGTGCTCAAGAAAATCGGGGAAGAAGCAGGTGAGGTGATTATCGCCGCCAAAAATGCAGACCGCAGGGAGCTCGAGTGGGAAGCCTCCGACTTGCTTTTTCACCTGCTTTTTGCCCTGGCCGAGCAGGAGATTTCTCCCAGTGACCTGTCCCGCACCCTCTGGAGCCGACACAAGCCCCAGTAGGTGTGCTGCTGTATTTTTGTCGCTGCATCAAGCTTGAAATACCTCCAGGTAGTGCCTCTCCGTGGCGATTGACAGTTGGGTATTACGGGTTTGCAAACTCCATACGGCGCAGCGAGCGGTTTGGCAACCCGGCAGTCGGTAGGTGATACGAACCCCGAAACAACCTGCTCCAAAGCAACTCCCGCCGGTTGAGAGTCGGAATCCGTATTCGGTAATGGAGTTACCTAAGCCCTGAGGCGGTTGCCGTAGAAGGCGCACCAACTTCTCGAAACCCAGAGGCGGCAAAGAGGCGGATTGCAGAGCAACCAGGGGATACAATTGATTAAAAACCTTCCAGCTATGGCGCAGCTTAAGCCCTGTTTAGCCAGACCGCGCCACCTGGAAGCACTACCAAACCAACCCCGCACCAAAACATTGGTAAGCTCTGGGCATGGAAATGGATATAGAGCGGTTACTGGTGCTCGAGGTGGCCCGGGTTACCGAGCACGCAGCCCTGGCTGCCAGCCGGCTGGCCGGTATGGGCAAAAAGGACGAGGTAGATGGGGTCGGAACCGAGGCCATGCGCGAGGTTTTGTCAGAACTGCCCATTCAGGGCCGGGTGGTCATTGGCGAAGGGGAGATGGACGAAGCACCTATGCTCTATATCGGCGAAATCCTCGGGCGCGGGGGCCCCGAGGTGGATATTGCTGTTGATCCGGTAGAAGGTACTACCATCACTGCCAAAGGGCTTCCCAACGCCATTACGGTTATTGCCATCAGCGAAAAGGGAGGTCTGGTCAATGCGCCCGATATGTACATGCAGAAGCTGGTGGTGGGGCCACCCGCTGCGGGTAAGGTCAGCCTGGACTTCCCGGTGGAAGCCAATCTGCGCATCATCGCCGACGCCCTCCAGCGCAAGGTAGAAGACCTGGTGGTGGTCATTCTGGATCGGCCCCGGCACGAGAAGCTGATTCGAGAGGTGCGCGAAGCGGGGGCCAGGGTCAAGCTCATCACCGATGGAGACGTGGTAGCAGCAGTTTCGGTAGCCATTCGTGGAACCGGCGCCCATGCCATGATGGGCAGTGGCGGTGCGCCCGAAGGGGTGCTGGCCGCTGCGGCCCTCAAGTGCATGGGCGGCGAGATTCAGGGCCGCTTCCTGCCGGATGGCGATGCCCAGCTCGAGCGTCTGCGGGCGATGGGAGCCGACGAAAAGAAGGTTTATCGCACCAACGACCTGGCCCCCGGAAAGCAAATCGTTTTCTCGGCCACCGGCATCACCCACGGCGAATTGCTGGAGGGTGTGCGCTACTTTGGCGGTGGTGCCCGAACCCACTCCATCGTAATGGGCTACAGAACCAGGGTGGTGCGGTTTATTGACTCGATTCACCTGTTTGAAAGTGGGGCGCGGGTCAATATTCGGGTTTAGGCTGATTGCCGTATTTGAAAACCGCCCCAAGAAACCAAGGGCTGGCACGAAGCCAGCCCTAAGCTACTATGCACCATCAAAAACCAATGTTCACACCAACCGCACCCCCCAGACCAAACGTGCTGGGGCCAGAGAAAAACAACATCGGGTGCACCTCGACAAAGATACCGATCAGGGGCAGACCCACGTTCAGATAGGTTCCGATCACCCCTCGAGCACCCAGACCCCCACTGGTGGAACCCTGGGCCAGCAGCGATACGGTGGTGCCAGTAGCATAAAACAGGCCAGCGCCTGCATACAGATCGGTAAGGGGCACCGTCACCAGCACATCGGCGCCGCCGCCCAGCGAAGCAGGGCCACCGGTAAAGAAGTTCGCCCCGGCATAAACCCGCCCATCGAGCAGAAAAGGCACCAGGGGCAGGCGGATCCCCGCATTAACTCCAAAAGGGCTACCGGCTGTTACCTGGACGCTCTGTGCAAAGGCCGGGGTTAGTAACAAAACCATCAGAATTAGCAGTCTACGCATAGCCAAACCTCCGCGCTGAGTATACGGGTCACGTATGGCAGGTTGCTGTGATGAATGGCCAGCTTCTCGAGGCCAGCCCAGCGCTTTGTCGTCCAGGGCTTGCTTTGGATCCAGCTCGAGCCCATGCGCTGGCACCGTTTTGTATCGTTAGCGGATCACCGGCTCTTGCAGCAGCTCTGCGATCTGCACGGCGTTCAGGGCAGCCCCTTTGAGTAGCTGATCGCCCGCCACAAAAAAGTCCAGGCCGTTGTCAAATACCAGGTTTCTGCGGACTCGCCCCACCTCTACATTGAATTTGCCGGTCGCGGTATGGGGCAGCGGATAGCGCTTGTTGACCGGATCGTCCACCAGATCCACCCCAGGGGCACTAAGGAGCACCTCCCGTGCAGCTTCGGGGCTAACCGGGCGCTCAAACTCCACCGTGACAGCTTCGGAGTGGACGCGAAGGGTTGGAACCCGCACAGCAGTACACGATACCTTGATCTGGGGGTCACCTATAATTTTCTGGGTTTCCCACAACACCTTCATCTCTTCTCTGGTGTAGCCATTTTCCTGGAAGGCATCAATGTGCGGGATGACATTGAAGGGCAGCGGATGGGCAAAAGTTTTGTGTTCGACAGGAAGTCCCGCCAGGAACTGCCTGGTTCCATGCAATAGCTCGTCCATCCCACTTGCACCCGCCCCCGATGAACTCTGATAGGTGCTGACGATAACCCGTTTGGCTCCAAAAGCCTTATGGAGTGGATAAAGGGCCATTACCAGGATGGCGGTGGTGCAGTTTGGGTTGGCAATGATATTCTTGTGGCTTTGGATGGCGTGTGCGTTAATCTCTGGAACAATTAGCGGTACTTCGGGGTCGTAGCGGAAAGCCGAGGAATTGTCCACCACCACCGACTGCCTGGCCCAGATGGGGGCATACTGCTTGGAGATGCTACCCCCCGCGCTTGCCAGCACCACATCTACCGGCAAGGGGGTCTCGGGCAGCGCCTCGATGCCGACCTCCCTGCCACGAAACTTCTGGCTTTTGCCCGCCGAACGGGCTGAAGCATAGAGCCGCAACTCTGAGACCGAAAAATTGCGCTTCTCCAGCACCCTCAGCAGTTCTTGTCCAACCGCTCCGGTGGCCCCCACGATTCCGATCCTCATGGCATTCTCCTTTGGGAAACAAAAAACCTGCCAGGATCGGCAGGTAGCGGCAACAGCTCGGAAGAGCTGCCACCTAGGCCGTAGTGGTGGTATACCAAACCATCTGAGCAAAACAATAAATGCAAATTGAGCAAAAGTCAATCGTAAATGGACGGTTGGCACTGTTAAGTTGCGCCCAGGCAGAATCCGTTAATCGCCTTTCGTGGTCTTCAACGTACTGGGCGCAAGTCCCGAGTGATTGCCGGTCGGTTCAGCGTCCAGGCTATGGGTGAATTACTCGGCAAGGATTGTCGCTGTATAGTGTCTGGGGTGCTCTAATTACACCGGTAATCATTGACCCGGCTATCCGGTACCTGCAACCATACCAGGCGCTCGGTGGGGGTCTCGAGCGAAGCCAGACAGTTGGTGCCCCGATCCACCGCGATGGTCTGGTAAGCACTGGTACTGGCAATGGCAGGGCCTGGACGAGTGATCTGGGTGGGCTGTGGCGGAGCATCGCGGACTACAGTCTGGGTACGCTGCACCTGACGGTCTGGAAAGAGAGCTGCAATTCCGCTCGAGCTGTCGTTGCCGGTCAGCAGGTCGAAATTGGCCAGAACCAGCCCCGAAGGCTGTGGGAAATCACCGGCAGGGCGTCCCCGCAAGGCCTGTTCGATGAAATCACGCCAGATCGGGGGGTTGACCATCGAACTGCTGGGCTCAACACCCCCCATTCGCTGGGGCTTATGGTCATCGCGGCCAACCCACAGGGTGGCTACCAGCCCCCGGGACGCTCCGGCGAACCAGAGGTCAACGGCATCGTCGCTGGTCCCGGTCTTGCCCCCCACGATACGCCCAGGTATGCGGGCCTCCCAGGCCAGGCTGCTACGGAAACCAGGCGGAACATCGTAAACGAAACCTTTGAGCATGTCCCAGATCTGGAAAGCCACTTGAGGCGTCCAGAGCAGCACTTTTTTGGTCTCTGGCTGATAGATCACTCGGCCATTGCTATCTTCAACCCTCAGCACCAGACGCGGCTCAATCCAGTAGCCCCCGTTGACAAAGCTCGAGTAGGCAGCCGCCAGTCCAATGGGGGTGATATCGGCACCTCCGCCGATCGAATTGGCCAGCACCGCCATATTGCCAGTCAGGCGGAACCCCGCCGAGCGTAGCTTGTCGCCCAGGCGTTGCACCCCGATGGCCTCGGCAGTGCGGATGGCCGGCAGGTTGAGCGAGCGATCCAGGGCATAGCGGAGGCTGACCGGACGATCCAGAAAACGACCATCGAAGTTTTTGGGCCGCCAGACACCCTGTGGGGTGGGGTACTCCACAGGAGAGTCGCGCACGGTTGTGGCCTGGGTCCAGCCCGCTTCAAGGGCAATACCATAGGTGAAGGGTTTGATGGCCGAGCCCGGGCTGCGCCAGGCCTGGGTAGCCCGATTGAACTCGCCTTCGGTGCCGGGTCGCGCCCCCACCATGGCCAGCACTTCGCCTGAATTGGGCTCGAGGCCTATCATCGCTAACTGGGCCTGATCGGGCAGTCGGCGGCCTGCTACGGCTCTTTCGGCGGCGGTCTGCATCTTGAGATCGAGGGTGGTAATAATACGCAGACCACCCTGGTTGCGCAGTTTATCGGAGCCGATTTTCTCCCTCAGATAGCGTTGCACTTCAAATACAAAATAGGGGGCCAGCCGCACATTGCGCTCAGGCACAATCCGCACGCTGGGGTCTACCAGTCTGGCGCTCTTGAGGTTGCCGCTATCGTCATAGGCAGCCTCCCAACCCTTGGGCACCAGCTTGTAGCGCCAGGCTGCGTCGGCGTCCGCCTGGCTGATCCAACCTTCGGACACCATGTTATTAAGCAACACCCTCATGCGGCGACGGGTGGAGGGGTAGTCGAGGTAGCGGGGGTTGGGTGCTGGCAACAAGACTGCCAGAAAGGCCCCTTCAGCCAGGTTGAGTTCGGAGGGTTCCTTGCCAAAATACGCATGGGCTGCAGCCCAGATCCCCTGGGCATTGCCGCCCCAGGGAACCACGTTAAGGTACATCTCGAGGATCTCTTCTTTGGAATAGCGCCGCTCGATCTGGACTGCCAGCGGAAATTCCTTGAGCTTACGCTCGAGGCCGCTGATGCTCCGGCGCTCAAAGGCCAGGTCGCGCAGCAAGGTGTTCTTGACCACCTGCGTGGTAATGGTCGAGCCCCCCTGCAGGTCGCCGCGCAAGGTATAGTACAAACCACCCAACAGGCGGATAAAGTCTATGCCATAGTGTTCGAAGAAGCGCTGGTCTTCCGAGACCACCACTGCCACCACCGCCGCAGGCGAGACCTCGCCCAGCCGAACCAGTTGCCTGGCAATCGCCCGACCATCCTCCACCGAGGCCAGGTCGGCGATGGGAATGCCATCGCGGGTATAGAAGGTCGAGGTCGCCGTAAAGCGCAGGTCGTCGAGGGTCTCGAGACTGGGCAGATCGCGGAGCAGCAGCCAGGCCACATACCCCGAGGCCCCCATGGCCCCCAAAAAACCGGCAATAAAAACAACCCGCACAATCTGGAACAGTCTGCGCACGGTGTTTAGTGTACCAGCCGCAGATTAGAGTGTTTGTAATGCCGAT
>NZ_CALMCQ010000151.1 GCF_937863175.1 uncultured Meiothermus sp.
ACCGCCGCCTCCACCTCGGCCCGCTGAATGCCCCCCGCAAAAGCATGCAATTCCTCGCGGAAGGCCAGAAAACCCAGCACCAGCGCACCCGCGAACAAAGCGGGCAGTACGATGCCCAGCCCACACAGCACGCCCAGCACATACACCGCCAGGGCCGCTACCTGGCTGGTGGCATCGCGGCTGTTTCTGAGCGAATAGACCGCCAGCCCCGCTACCGCTGCCAGCCCCACTACCGGTAACCAGGGAATCTGCGCGATGGCGCTTGCGCCGCCCAGGAGCCCGATCAGAGTGAAGGTTCGCACCCCCCCAATGGTGGACGCCTGGCGTTCTACCTGGGCTCGCTCGCGCTCGAGGCCCACCGCAAACCCGATCAGGGTGGCGGCCAGCAAATGCCACAGCAGATCTTGCACTCTTTAACCCTACTACGTTTGTGGGGGAACCATGCCTCTCGGGGGCAATCCACAGGCTCCTATCACAAAAGTGGAATTTGACTTTCGAGCAGGTACAAAATTGCCGAAGGGTTCTTTAGAAGCCGTCAGGCCGAAGAATCGGATGCGCTTGGATTCACCACATGCAGTGCAGTACAGCATAATCCCAGATTCGGTTAGTTCGTCCCCGAACGGGAGACGCTTTTTTCGCCGACCATCCGGGAGGGGTGTGCTCCAGGATTCAAAAAGAGAGCCTCGGGGTCTCCGGGTTGGAGGATGATCTTTTTGAATCCGGTATAAGACCCTTCACCCCGTTCAGGGCAACACGGGGTATCTTCTTAATTTCATGTCAGAGCTTCCCAGTCCATCAAACCATCGAACTCAGTTACCGGCTACGCAAAGATAATCATCGGTACCCTCAGTGGTTATCTTTGCGTAGCCCAGTGTACTCCCGTGGGCAGGAATCCTGACTCCAGCGAAGTGACCGCCGAATGTGCCCTGTAGCTGGTCAGGCCGCACTACCGCCCAGGCCCAGTAGAAATCACCACATTTACAGTGGTGCCTGCTCCTGGGCTGCTTTCCAGTCGGAAGCAGCCCCCCAGGCGCTCGATGCGTTCGCGCATAGAAACCAGGCCCAGGTGACCGGGATACTCGCGCTGGCTATCGAAACCCACGCCATCGTCGCGGATCTCGAGTTGCACTGCATCGTCCTCCTGGTGCAGGTGCAGGTGAACCCGGTTGGCTCTGGCGTGCCTGGCAGTGTTGTGGATGGCTTCCTGGGCTACACGGTAGAGGGCTTCTTTGGCTTCGAGGCTCAGCGCCGGTTCGGAGCATAGTTTGGCCTCGAGGTTGAGGCCATGCCTTACTCTGGCTGCCGCAATCTGCTTGGAGAGTGCAGCCACCAGACCTTCTTGTCTTAGTGACTCCGGGCGCAGCTCGAAGATCAGGGCCCGCATTTCAGCCATGGCCCCCTCGGCCAGGTTCATCACAAAATCCAGTGCGGCAGGGGCTTTTTCGGGGTTGCGGGCTAGCAGGGTTTTGGCGGTGCGTACCCCCAGCACGATGCCATAGATGGCCTGCGAGACCGAGTCGTGCAGGTTGCGGGCCAGTCTCTGGCGCTCCTCGAGGGCCGCCCTACCCTGGGCCTGGGCATAGAGGCGGGCATTGCGAATGGCGATGGCTGCCCGGCGGGCCAGCGAGGTAAAGACCCGCTGCTCTTCGTAACCCAGGGTGTTGGGGTGCAAACTGGCGATGCTGAAAACTCCAAATACCTCCCCGTTTTGCCGAATCGGGATATGCATAAAGGCCCGGATACCCTCCTGATCAGTAATGCGTCGTGCAACCCGCTCATCCAGATGGGCGTCCTGTACCACCACCAGCTCCCCGCGCTGGGCCGCATAGGCCAGCAGGCCTACTCGAGCGTACTCGTCCATGCGCTGAACAAACTGCGCTGTAAAGCCACGATGGGCACGGGTCAGCAGATGCTGTTGGGCCCTGTCCCAAACCAGGATGAAGCTTTTGTCTGCCCCCAGCAAATCTACACACACGTCGACCAGCGCTTGCAGAACCTCTTCTAGCTCGAGCGAGGCATGGAGTTTTTCGTCGGCCTGGTAGAGGGCCTCGAGACGCTTGCTTGCGAGGTGCACTCGTTCTGTGGGGTTCTGGGAAGTAAACCACTCACTCGCGTCCGTAGAGTGCGCCTCGAGACGCTTACTTGCGAGGTGCACTCTTTCTGTGTGGTTCTGGGAAGTAAACCACTCACTCGCGTCCATAGAGTGCGTCTTGTATCTTGTCCGGGCCAGGCGGGTCTCGGTGATGTCGTAAGCAATGGCCACCGCGTACATCTGGCCTTCAATCTCCAGATACTGGATCGAGCAGTCCACGTAGCACCAGCTTCCATCCCTGCACACTAAAGCAACCTCTCCGATGCCCGGCTGGACGGTGCGGTTCTGTCGGATCTGTTCGGCCACCCATTCGCGGTAGGGGGGGGCAACCCAGTCCGGGATGTCGAGCTGTAGCAACTCCTCTAGGCTGTAGCCCAGCAACTCCTGGGCAGTGCGGCTGGCCCAGACCAGCTTGCCCTCCCTCGAGGCGATTAAGAGGCAGTCGCTGGTAGTCTGTAAAAGCCCCACCAGGGTCTGGGAATCAAGCCGGTGCAGAAAATCACTCCAGCCCAATCAGCCCCTCCTTGACCGCGAACAGGGCGGCCTGGGTACGCGAGGACAGCCCGAGCTTTGAAAGCAGGTTGGAGACGTGGGTTTTGACGGTAAGTTCGGAAAGCTCGAGTTGCTGGGCGATGCGCTTGTTGGACAGCCCACGCCCTACCATACGTAGAATTTCGGTCTCTCGAGGGGTCAGGGCTTCGCGCATCTCGGAGGTGCGCACCTCCTGGGAGAGTCGCTTGGCTGCTTCAGGATGCAGGCGCACCTCGCCCCGACCTGCGGCATGGATGGCCTCCACCAGTTCTTCGGGGTGGGTATCTTTGAGCAAATAACCCATTGCGCCCGCGTGCATGGCTTCGACCACCAGATGGTCTTCCAGAACACTGGTAAGGGCAATTACCTCAACTTCGGGATAGCGTGCCTTGATCTGGCGGATAGCACTCACACCATCCCTCACCGGCATCAGCAAGTCCATCAGCACCACGTCGGGGTGCAGCTCGGCCACCTTGTCCAGGGCTTCCTGCCCGTTTTCGGCCTCGCCTACCACATGCAGCCCCTCGTCGGTTGCCAGAAACATCCGCAGCCCCTGGCGCACCACGGTATGGTCGTCCACCAGCAAAACCCCCAGGCTCGCCTTTGGGTTGGGGTTGCTCATGGATTCAGGGTACACCGCCGCTTTCAGGTCTACCAGTGACGTTTGGTTTTGAGTTCCTGTACAGAGAATTGACCCCCTGGGCTTTCGGACGGTTAACGACCCTTGCCGCCCAACCCAAACCGATGGGTAAGATAGCTCCTGTGCATAACGGTTCTGGTTCTCCCAATACCCACATTCGTACCCTGGGCACCAGCCATTTCTCGAGCCCCCTGCAAAGCCAGCGGGATGTGTTCGTGGAGGAGGATAGCCGGGTGCTGCTGGCTTCCATGCTGGATGAGCTGCAAAACCCACCTGCCACCTTCGAGTTAGCCGGCCCACGCCGCAAGATTTTTTTCAACCCCACCAAAATTGCCTGTGGCATCGTGACCTGTGGGGGACTATGCCCCGGTTTGAACGATGTGATTCGCTCGGTGGTGATGACTCTCAGTTATAGCTATGGGGTGGAGCGCATCTACGGGTTCCGCTATGGCTACGCCGGACTGGCGGCCAGCCTGGGCATCGAACCCCTGCTCCTGACCCCCGAGGTAGTACAAGACATCCACGACGATGGCGGCACCGTGCTGGGCTCCTCGAGGGGGCCGCAGGACTCGGGCGACATGATTGAACGCCTCCAGCAGATGGACGTGCGCATTCTGTTTGCGGTGGGCGGGGATGGCACCCTGCGCGGAGCCTCGGCCCTGGCCCAGGAGCTGCAAAATCGGGATCTGCCCATCAGCGTGATCGGGATTCCCAAGACCATTGACAACGACATCCACTGGATCGAGCGCAGCTTTGGCGTGGCCACTGCGGTCGAGGAGGCTTCCCGCGCCCTCGAGGCCGCCCACGCCGAAGCCCGTGGCGCGTACAACGGCATCGGGCTGGTCAAGCTGATGGGGCGCTATAGCGGCTTCATCACCGCCCACGCCACCCTGGCCAACGCCGATGTCAACTTCTGTCTGGTTCCCGAGGCGCCCTTTAGCCTCGAGGGGTTTCTGGCTGCTCTGGAAGAGCGCCTGTTGACCCGCCACCATGCAGTCATCGCTCTGGCCGAAGGAGCCGGTCAGGATCTAATCCAGGGAGAAGAAACTAAAGATGCCTCGGGCAACATCAGGCTCAAGGACATCGGGCTTTTCCTCAAGGAGGCCATCGGTCGCCATTTCGACCGGAAGGGTCTGGAAACCACCATCAAGTACATTGACCCCAGCTACATCATCCGCAGCGTACCGGCCAACGCAGTGGACTCAGAGTTTTGCCTGGCCCTGGGGCAACATGCCGTCCATGCCGGCATGAGCGGGCGCACCGAGGTGATGGTGGGTTACTGGAATCAACGCTTTACCCATGTGCCCATCGCACTGGCCACCCAACAACGCAAGCAGATTGACCCCCAGAGCGAACTCTGGCAGCAGGTCTTGGGGGCCACCGGGCAGCCCAGAGGGATGTGAGGTGACACGCAAAAAAGTGTTCGTCACTGGGCGGTTTGCTGGACTGGTAGAAAAGGTATGTCGGAGCGGACTGGGTAGAGCACTATCCATGTGTTCTGGAGGACAGGTTCAAGACCACCACCCCACGATAATCAAACAATGCCCAGGGCCATTACCTCGTTCACAGGCTCTTTGAGCACCCGCCAGCCCCGACCCGACTGTATGAGCGGTATTGAGGGGAGTGGTTTTATGAAAACCGCTCTATCTAATCCGTTTCGGGCTTCTGTGTACAATACATAGCAATGATTCGCATCCTGCTTGCCGACGACCATGCGTTGTTTCGTCAGGGGCTCAAGAGTTTGCTCGAGGCCGAGCCAGACTTCAAGGTCATGGGTGAGGCCAAAGACGGGCGTGAGGCCCTGCGCCACGCCCTCGAGGCCCACCCCGACATCATCCTGATGGATATCCAGATGCCCGGCCTCGACGGAGTACAGGCCACCCAGGAAATCCTCAAGGAATGGCCAAAAGGCAGGGTTATCATGCTGACCATGTACCGCCAGGACGGGTACGTCTTTGAAGCGGTTAAGGCAGGAGCACGGGGCTACCTGCTCAAGGATGCCGACGCCAAAGAACTGCTGGAGGCCATTCGGAGGGTCTACCAGGGCGAGGTCTTGCTGGATCCCGAGATGGCCGAGCAGATCATCCAGGACTTCAAATCCAAGCAAGAAGTCACCCCCAAAGATCATGCCGAACTCTCCGAGCGGGAGGTGCAGATCCTGAGACTGGTAGCCCAGGGCTACACCAACCTCGAGATCGCCTCCGAACTGTCGCTTTCGGAAAAAACCGTGCGCAACCGCCTTTCTGACATATTCCAGAAGCTCCACCTGAACAACCGCACCCAGGCTGCGCTCTATGCGTTGCGCGAGGGGCTGGCCGAAAAGAACGACGAGCAGTAGGCAGCAGACAGGCCACCCAGAACCGGGGGAACCGTGGCCCAGAGTATGCCGCTATCGCTACGCGATCATCCCGCAGCCTGTATCATCAAAACCAGATGGGCGACTTCCTCACCGAAACCTCTCTCGATCCTGTAGCTCTACTGGCGGAATTCGCCGAGATCGGCGGGGACTCTGCCCGTGGGGTCTGGGTTGCTCGGCAGTTGCAGGCCCAGGGACTGGCGCCCCATACCGACGAACAGGGCAGTGTTTGGGCGGGCTCCGGCCCTACTTTGCTGGTGGCCCATATCGACACGGTGCTCAGTCCAACACCCTTGCGGCGGGAGAAGAACCGCTGGTATGGCCCGGCGGTGGGTGACAATTCTTCGGGGGTAGCGGTCTTGATGGCCCTGGCTGGGGGGCTGGTAGCCCGGAACTGCACGGTGGCTTTTAGCGTGGGTGAGGAGGGGTTGGGCAACCTGCGGGGCGCTCGGCATCTGGTGAAGCACCTGCGTCCCCAGCAGATGATCGCAGTGGATGGCTATCTACCCGGCATTGTCCATCGCTCGGCAGGCTCACACCGGATGCGGGCTCATTTTATCGGCCCAGGTGGCCATGCCTGGGGTGACCGCGAGGTGTCCTCGCCGGTGCCAGCGCTGGGGCAGGCCCTTGCGCAGATGTATGCCCTGGAACGCCCCAGCGACACCAGCCTGAATGTGGGCCGGCTGTGGGGCGGCGAGGCCATCAATGCGATCCCGCGCGAGGTAGGCTTCGAGCTAGATCTGCGGGCGCTGGAAGCCTCGGTGCTGGATCACAAGGCCCTCCAGGTACGGGAAATCTTGATGGAAGCGGCCCGCCGATTCAACATTCGCCTGGAAATTGAAGTCCTGGGGGAGCGCCCGGCGGGCATGACGGCTACCCATGCCATGACGGAAGCGGCCCGCCGGGCCTTTGCTGAAATTGGCCTCGAGGCCCAGTTTACCGCCGGCTCCACCGATGCTTCGGCTGGCATGGAAGCAGGCATCCCAGCCATTACCCTGAGCGCCTATGCTGGAGGCGGTGCCCACACCCCCGAAGAATGGGTAGAGCCCGAATCGCTGCATCTGGGGGCCAGTGCCCTGCGCAGTTTTGTGGAGCGCCTGCTGGCCAACAGCTAGAGCAGTTCTGGGAATATCTTTTGGGTTTGGTCAGCCCCAAATGCTGCCTGCTCCCAAAACATAACGATCCTGTAACGATGGTTCTGCTACCCTCTGGCAGAGGCGAGGGAGTTATGACGAAAGCCAGAACCTTTCTACTGCAACTGTGGCAGGATCAGCGCGGTCTGTGGGCGGTGATTAAGGATGAGGAATGCGGGCGACTCCATCAGTTTGAGAGCCTGGATGCCCTGGTTCAATTTCTGTCGCAGGGCGGTGTGAGCCCGACCCCAAACGTTGAGGCCTGGGAGCACCCGATGGGTGCGCCTGCTCTGGCCCTGAAATCCTGATTTTGGGCCAGGAGCAGGAAGTGAGGGACAAACCGTCTCATCTTCAGTCATGGCATTGAGGGCTTAATCCCGGTGCTCCAGCCTGAAGCGCAGCACTCACCGGGGCGCATCATTGCTCAGAGCCCCGGTCTGGCTTAGGATATTCCGGTGCGTATTGGCCTGTTGGACAGTTGGTTGAGCAACCGCTATCTGCCCTTCTGGGAACCCTATTTGCAGGTGCTGGACATAGAAATCGTTCATCCTGAAGAGGCTTCTGTTCAGCTTCCCCTGCCCTTGCCGATTCGGCGGGTTCTGGGCCAGGTTTTCAGCTTGAAAAACCAGAGGGTGGACTTCTTGCTGTTGCCGGATGTGCAGCTAGGCGTCGAGGCCGGCAAGGGCAGCCCCTCTCCCTGGATGGTGGATCTGGACGCGACCCTGGGGCGGTTGGTGCCGGGGCTGCCGCCAGGGCTGGTGGTTCCCGCCGAGCTTTCCCCGGAGGTGGCCGGTCTGGCTGCCGAAATCGGACAGAACCTGACCCGCAACCCCATGCTGGCCCGGCGAGCCCTGGAGCGCACCAAGCGCCTGCTCAACCCCCCATTTAAACCCCCCAAACAATCCGGAACCCGTCTGATTGGGCTGGTAGCCCAGCCCATGCTGACCGACGACCCAGTCTGGCTTGCAGACCTTCGGGCTGCGCTGGCCGAGCACGGGTTGAGCCTGTTCCTGGCCGACAAGGCCCCTACCGAACTTCGCCAGGAAGGGGCCAGTCTTGGGCTGGGACTCGAGCTTCCTACCGACCTCGAGGCCGCCGGAATGCACCGCTACCTCTCGAGGCTGGGCAAGATCCAGGGCCTGCTCTACGTACATGACCCCGAGTACCTGCCCCTGCCCAGGCCAGTACGCAGGCTATTGAAAAAATCCGAACCAGCCAAGCCCTGGCGGATGGTAGGCCTCGAGGCCCCCTGGGGTGGGGTTGCGCTCGAGCTAGCCAAAGACCTCGGGGTCTGATACACTCGAACTTCTGTGCTCCTACGCCGGCCCCGACCATTCAAACAGGTCTGATCTCACGCTCAGAAAACATTGGGAGGAATAATGTGATCCAGATGCAGGCATTCCCCAGAACTGACCGGTCAGTTTTTGGCCCCCTCAGAGCTTTAATGCCCTACCTGCGGCGCTATGGCCCCCAGTACCTGTGGGGCATGCTGGCCGGAATTGCCTCGGTAGGCGCAGCAGCCCTGTCACCCTACTTCCTGCGCCATTCCATTGATGCCATTCGTGCCGAAGAGGCGTATCAGATCTGGGTCTGGGCCATTGTGGGCGCGGCGGTGGTCTCGGCATTTTTCGCCTGGGCCAACCGGCAACTGCTGGTGGTGGCCAGCCGCTACATTGAACACGATCTGCGGATGGATCTGTTCAAAAAAGCCCTTTGGCTGGACAGCTATTTCTACGGCAAAAACCGCATTGGCGACCTGATGAACAAGTTCACCACCGACCTCAGCGCGGTGCGCGAGATGCTGGGCGGCGGCATCAACATGGGCAGCCGCCTGCTGATGTTTGTGGTCTTTGCCATCGTGGCTATGTACCTGGTAAGTGTGCCGCTGGCCCTGGCTCTATCGTTGGTGCTGCCGGTGATTTTTGTCATCATGTACTACGTTCTGCGGCTAATAGACCAGCGCTACCGCGAAAGCCAGGAGTCCTTCGACAGGATTTCCACCCGGGCGCAGGAGAACTTCTCGGGAATACGCGTGGTTAAGGGCTTTGCCCTCGAGCAGCGTGAACTCGAGTCTTTCCAAACCCTCAACAAAGACTACATCGCCAAAAGTCTGGCCCTGACCCGGGTAGACGGCCCGGTGCGGGCCTTGATGGGGCTTTTGATGGGTATTGCAGCCCTGATCGTACTGTGGATGGGCGGGGGCATGGTCATCCGGGGCGAGATGACCGCCGGGCAGTTTGTGCAGTTCAACGCCTACCTGATGATGCTGGGCTGGCCGATTGTGGGCCTGGGATGGACCCTCACCATCTTCCAGCGGGGCTCGACGAGCTACAGGCGGCTGGAAGAGTTCTGGCTCGAGCCGGTGCGGATAAGAGACGCGGAGGGTCAAGGATCGAGGGTCGAGAGCCAAAGGATTGGGGAGCAGAGGCTGGAGGCTGGTGACCACACCCCTCAACCCCCCGACCCCCTTCTCCCGCGAGGGGCGAAGGGGGTGGCTGATACTGGTATCACCCCTCAACCCCCCGACCCCCTTCTCCCGCGAGGGGCGAAGGGGGTGGCTGAT
>NZ_CALMCQ010000152.1 GCF_937863175.1 uncultured Meiothermus sp.
CAGGCCATCGCGCTCGACGATCACGCCCGCGGCGTCGCCGCTTTCCAGCATCTTTTCCAGGTACCAGGCCACATGCTTGCGAGCAAAACGCACACCCTGATAATCACCATAAAATTGGTGAAGGGCGTGCACATGCTCGAGCACCAAGGCGCGCACCTCTGACAAGGTGGGTGCGGTGGGGGCCTCTTTGGTGCGCGGAAGCAGCGGCGTACAGGTCAGCCTGCGAACCCTGACCGAGGGGGCCTTGATCCGCTACACCACCGACGGCTCCGAGCCCGATTGGCGCAGCCCCTGGTACAGTGCCCCGCTGACCCTCAGCCCCAGCGCCCGCCTCCGCACCATCGCCATGCGCTCGGGGCTGGGCAATTCCCCCATCCGTGACATCCCCCTGAGCGGCGCAGGGTTGACCCCGACCCCCACTCCCGCCAGCCGCACCATCACCTACGCCGCCAGCAACGAGATCTTCCCCAACCCCGAGCGCGGCTTCCGGCGCGGGGTGCAACTGATCGGCTTCGGCGACCTCGCCGGGGAACGGGCTCGCGGCAACACCCTGCTGCAAGCCTACGTGCGCTTGCAGGACTTCAAGAGCGGCCCCATCCCCCAGGGCTACCTCGAGCAAATCCGGGGCCAGCTCGAGGCCGTCCGCAGCCACGGCCTCAAGGTCACGCTGCGCTTCTGGTACACCTGGAATCCGGCGGAGGCCGACGCGCCCAAGTGGGTGGTGCTGGAGCACATCCGCCAACTGACCCCGATTTTGCGCGAATACAGCGACGTGATCCTGGCCCTGCAATCGGGCTTCATTGGGGCCTGGGGGGAGTGGCATTCCAGCCTCTCGGGCCTGGACAATCCTGGCGACAAGCGGGAGATCTTCAACCTGCTGGCCCAGGCCCTGCCCAGCCGCCGCGTCCAACTGCGCACCGTGGCCGACCTGCGCCTGATCGCCCCCAGCGGCAGCGAGGCCGTGGTGGCGCGACTGGGCCACCACAACGACTGCTTCATGGTCAACCAGTCCGACGCGGGCACCTACGCCTGGGACGGCGCGGCCCGCGACGACGACCGGGCCTACTTGCAGCGCCTGACCGCGCAGGGGGTTCCGGTGACCGGCGAGATGTGCGGCGACGTGCCGGAGTCGGGCTCCGACCCCTACAACCGCCGCACGCCCGAGGGCCAACTGGCCGAGCTCGAGCGCTTCCGCTGGACCAGCATCGCCAACGACTTCGGCCCGGTGGAGCGCTGGCGGCAGTGGGGCATCTACGACACCATCAGCCGCCGCCTGGGCTACCGCTACCGCCTCTCGAGCGCCACCCTGCCCGGCCAGGTCAGCCCCGGGGGCCGCCTGGTGGGCCAGCTCAACCTCGCCAACGACGGCTTCGCCGCCATCGCCAACCCCCGCCCGGTGCGCCTGGTGCTGCGCGAGCGCTCCAGCCGCGCCACCGTGTCCCTGGACATCGCCGATGCCCGCGACTGGAGGCCGGGGGCCAGCCAGGTCGGGCTGAACCTGGCCCTGCCCGCCAGCCTCGCACGCGGCACCTACGACCTGTTCTTGCACCTGCCCGACGAGTCCTTCCGCCTGGCCAACCGGCCCGAGTACGCGGTGCGGCTGGCCAATCCCGATTCGTGGGAGTCCGGCACGGGGTACAACAGCCTGAACGCCACCGTTCAAGTTCAGTAGCAAATCTTTGAACAACCCGCCCCACACGCCTCACCCGGTCGTGTGGGGTCGTGCTTAATCAAAACCCTGTTTGTTCTGGCCTCCTCCTTGCCAGATTAGCGGCACGAACCGCTACAGCCTAGCCCTCGGCGCGGAAAACCGCCGCGCCGAATCCAGTGGGTCAAGGGGCTAGGCTTCCGCGAACCCTGCCGCTAAAGGCATCTGCCAAGGAGGCCAGGAACAACGGCGGTTGTACGGGCGAGTGAGCAAGCCCTTTCGCCCCGCTGGGGGATCTGCCAGCGACTCGAGGACAACATGACCCAAATACCCGTGAGTGGCAACGCCAGCCCTGCTTTGGTGGTCTGTGCGCTTCCACGCGCCACCGCGCTCCATCTGGTTGCACCTGCCGCAAGTCTGGCCCTGCCGATTTCCGAGGCGCTGTGGGAGGGCCTCGAGCAGTCTTATGGCGAGGCCGAGGTCTGGCTGGGATTCAACCCCACGCAGGCCGTAGGTTTGTTTGTTGACCTTTGCCTCACTTTGGGTCGCGGGGAGGGGAGCCCTGCGTTGGCGCAGCTCTACGCCGCGCTGAGGGGAGCCCTCGAGGGGTCTTGGGCTGGGTTGTCGAAATCCGCTTAGGAACTCTATGACCCTGCGCGATTGGGCGGTTGCTTACGCAGAGCGAAGTTTACCTCTGGTTCCACTCAGACCGCGCAGCAAGGCGGCGAGGTATGCGCGGTGGAACCAGAAGCCCCTCACCACCCCGGCCCAGGCCGAGGCCCACTGGCAGCGCTACCCTGACGACAACATCGGCCTGCTGCATCTGCACACGGCGGTGCTGGACGTGGACGACTGGGCGGCAGCACGGGACGTATTTGAGGTGGCGGGGATCGTGGCGGAAGAGCTGCTCGAGGGCTTTTGCATCGAGGGCAAGAAGGGGGTCAAGCCGCTGTTCCGGCGACCGCCGGGCCAACTCACGACCCGCGCCCTCTCGTGGGCTGTGGGCCGGGGCCGCCGCAACGTCCTCGAGCTACGCACCGGGCTGGTACAGGACGTGCTGCCGCCCTCGATCCACCCCGACACTGGGATGCCCTACAGGTGGCGGCCTCGGGTGCCCCAGAGCCTCGAGGAGTTGCCCGAGATGCCCCACGGTCTGCTAGACCTTTGGCAGCACTGGGAGGAGATCAAGAGCGAGCTCGAAGCCCTGTCGCCGGACTATCAACCGCCGGAGCCGAGGAGCAACTCGAGGCCCAAAAAGGGTGTGTCCAAGGCTGGTCTGCACGAGCTGATCTGTGCCTTCAACGCCCGCACCGACATCGGCGGGCTGCTGCTCGAGCACGGCTATGTAAAGCAGGGTAAGCGCTACCTGGCCCCCGGCTCCAGCAGCGGTGTCGCGGGGGTTTCTATAGCCACCGTCGGCGGCAAGCAAAAGCTCTACTCACAGCACGCCTCTGACCCGCTCTCGGCCCAGCTTCACGACGGCCACGCGCTGGATGCCTTTGACGTGTGGTGCGTATTGGTGCATCGGGGCGATAGAGGCAAAGCCTTGCAGGCCCTGTCGGCAGGGGAGGGGAGATGAGCGCGGAAACTCGAGAAGGTTTTGAACGGGGAGGGATTATGAATCAAGTTCTGGTGTTGGTTGAGGGTGGCATGGTGAGCGAAGTGTCGGACTTTGACGGTGAAGTTTCGTCGGTGGTAACTGACAGCGACAACCGCCAGGCTGAGGGGGTAGTCGCTTATGTGCTTCGGCTGGATGGGGAGCGCATTCTAAGCATGGACGAGGCCGACTGGTTTGGTCTTGCCGAAGCCTGCTTTGATTCGGTCTTTGATGCGGTGAAGGCTGCTGAGGTGCTGGTCAAATCGGGAAGGGTGGCGCGGGTAGACCTCGAGGCCAGGGGAGAAGGCGGGGAAGTGGTGTCGGTGAGTGCGTTGTGGTCGAGGCTCGAGGCCGTCTAACCGCCGAAAATGCAACAAGGTTGTGACCCCACAGTTTGATTGTGGGGTCTTTGTTTGCTCAGCGTGCGGGAGGTTAACCTGCTGTCTGGAGTATGCAATCTACTTGACTTTATAAAAAGATTTAGTATACTATGGTATGTACATAACCGCCGCTGGATACCGCGCAACTTTGGCTGCCGTTTTGGTGGATGACCGCCGCTTAGTGCTGGCCTCGACGGTGGGCAGCCGCGAGGGGGTACACGCCATCACCGCCCGTCTGTTCAAGCACGAGTCGGTTTTGCTGATGGCTTTAGGAGGCGGCAGCCGCCACGTCGGCCTTAACCCCATGAGCAGCTACACCAGCAAGGGCGAGCGCCTGCCCTGCGGCAGGTGGCACACCCTGATGTACGACAGGAAGCTGCTCGAGTCGGGCTACTTGGTGGGGAGAAACCTACCTCACATTCAGGAGCAATTCTTTGCTTGGTTGAACACTGCCTACGAACTTCCCTTGCACAAAAGTTGGGCCGGGTGGCTGTGGGACTGGGCGGTGGCCCACGCTATGATTACCCCCCTCGAGGGCTTCGGGATGATGGGGGCCAAGGTAAAGACCCACCACCTGCTCGAGCAGGCCGTGAGGCAAGCCGTATACACGGGCGAGCTGCGGGTCGAGGACATGGGGTGGGAGGTGGCCCATGCGGCTTGAGGGACGGGCACAGGCGGGTTTTTACCCGACCCCTGAGAGCGTGCTGGCCCTCATCGCTACCCACTTGGGGCGCAACTACAACAGCAGCCTGCTTGACCCCTGTGCGGGTGAAGGGGTGGCGGCTGCCAAAATCGGGCGGCAGATCGAGGCCCACACCGTGGGGATTGAACTCGAGGCGGGGCGGGCCGCGCTGAGTAAGAACCGACTCAAGCAGGTTTTTCAAGGCGATGCGTTTGACCATAAGGCCGAGGGCTTTTCGCTGCTGTTCCTCAACCCCCCGTATGACTACACCGACGGCGGCGAGCGCCTCGAGGTCAAGTTCTTGCGCCACTACCTCTCGAGCCTCGTGGTCGGCGGGGTCTTGATCTACATCATCCCCGAGCACTACTTGGAGGCCGCCAAGGGGGTACTCACCACCTGGTTTGACAAGCTGTCTATTTACCGCTTTCCCGAAGAAGAGTACAAGGCGTACCAGCAGGTGGTAATTTTCGGGGTCAAGCGTGGGGGTGCTTTGAGCGCGGGTTTGCCAGCGGTGGAGCCGCTCGAGGGGGGTGAGTTCGAGTACCGCATTCCCCAAGGACGGGGGGCCGAGGTCTACATGGCGGGGATGGACGAGGCCCAGATGGTGGCCGAAGCAATGCAGGGCAAAGCCTGGAATCTTTTATGGGATGCTGTCAAGGTGGAGAGCCTCGAGGGGGCCAGACCGCTCTTGCCCTGGCGCGAGGGACACCTGGCAATGCTGGTTGCCGGGGGCTTGGTCAACGGCACGGTGATAGCCCACCAGGGCCAGCGATTCTTACTGCGGGGCATGGTTAAGAAAAACACCCGCACGGTGAGCGAGGGCAACCAGACCCGCGAGACCGAGTATCTGACCAGCAGCATCACCATGCTCGACTTAAAGAGCGCCGAGCTGATAAAAGTGGAAGAGCAGAGCAAGGAGTTAACACCCATCGAGAACTGAGCGCCAGCCCCCAACCGGGGGCTTTTCGTTATTAGCAAAACACATTTGACTTTATAAAAAGATTTAGTATACTAAGATGTGCAATTCGCTGACACCTCAATGAACCTTGCCGACTTCATCGGCACTTATGGCGAGGCCATCAAAGGCTCCCTTAGCAATCTGTACCCGCCACACGTTGAGCTGGGCCAGCATCCTGTAGAACTGCCCAGCCTCAAGCGCCGCCCCCTCGGTCGTCAAGCCGACGCGCTGAAAGCCCTCGAGCACTCCCTCAAGGTCAACAAGGGCACGCTGCTGGTTGCCGAGATGGGAAGCGGGAAAACCTATCAAGCCATCGTTGCTGCCCAACTGGTGCAGTTCAAACGAGTCTTGGTGCTGTGCCCACCCCACCTAGTAGAAAAGTGGGTACGGGAGGTGCAGGTGGCGTTGTCAGGGGTACATGCCCAGGTGGTGCGTAGTGTGAGCGACCTCGAGGAAATCCACCGCACGGGCCGCGAGGGTTTTTTCGTGATGAGCCGAGAGACGGCCAAGCTGGGGAGCTACTGGGAGCCTGTGTTGCACTACCGCAGCTTTGGACATGCGGGTTCCCGCTACAAGGCCCTGTGCTGCCCCGCGTGTGGGCAGGAGTTACTCGAGAAAGAGGAGCGCTTGCACCGGGCCGACCTCGAGGACACCAAGCGCTACTGCAAGGCCGAGATTCGCGGCAGGGACAACCGTGGCGAGCAGACCACCCGCACCTGTAACACGCCCCTTTGGCAGGTCAGCAACCAAGGCCCCCGCCGCTACCCGCTGGGCGAGTACATCAAGCGCAAGATGCCCCGTGGGTTCTTCGGGCTGTTGATTTTGGACGAGGTGCAAGAGTACAAGGCCACCGAGAGCGCACAGGGCCGCATTGCGGGGTCATTGGCTGAGGTCTGCGGTCGGTCGTTGGCCCTCACGGGTACTTTGTACGGCGGCTATGCCTCCAACCTCTTTAGCCTGCTGCACCGCTTTAGCCCCGCCATCCGCAAACAATTCAATTACAGCGAGGAGGCTCGCTTTATCCAGTATTACGGCCTGGTAGAAGAAATCACCACCTACGCCGAGCAGGAGGACGGGCGCAGCAGCGGACGCAAAAGCGCCACCGTGCGGAGCCGCGAGATTCCAGGGGTCTCGCCCCTCTTGCTACCGCGTCTGCTGGATAACGTGGTGTACCTGCGCCTGAGCGACATCAGCGACCACCTGCCCTCCTACAGCGAGGACGTGGTGATGGTGGAGCTGGGGGCGCAGCGCGAAGCGTACCGCGAGTTCGAGGGAGCGCTGACCCAAAAAGTCAAGGAAGCCCTGCGCATGAAGGACAGGCGACTGCTGGGGGCCATGCTGCAAAGCCTCTTGCACTACTGCGATACGCCCTACCGGGGCGAGGAAATCACGGTCAAGGACAAGTTTGGCAAACGCCACACCGTGCTTACCGCCCCCGCCCTGAGCGCGGAGGAAATCTACCCCAAAGAGGGGCGGTTGCTCGAGGACATGCGGGCCGAACGGGAACAGGGCCGCCGGGTGTGGGTGTACGTTCAAGGAACCGAGAAGCGCGACATCACCAAACGCCTGCGCGACCTGCTGACCGAGCGCGGCCACCGGGTGGCGGTGCTCAAAAGCACCACCGTACCCGCCGAGAAGCGCGAGGCGTGGGTGGAACGTCAGGTAAACGCAGGTGTGGACGTGGTGATCTGCCACCCCAAGCTGGTACAGACGGGCCTCGACCTGATTGACTTCCAGACTTTCATTTTCTACCAGGGCGAAATCAGCACCTATGTGATGCGGCAAGCCTCGAGGCGCGGCTGGCGCATCCCCCAGAAGCAAGCCGTGAAGGTCTTGCACTACGTATACGCGGGTACTTTGCAAGAGCGGATGTTGAGCCTCATCGCCCGTAAGGCCCAGTGCAGCCTTGCCTTGGAGGGCGAACTGAGCAGCACGGGGCTGGATTCGATGGTCGTTGAGGACACCTTTTTGGCCCTGGCCAAGAGCCTCGTCAGGGCCGAGAAGATCGAACGGGTGGTCTTTAGCACGGTTGAGGCCGACCGCATGATTGGCGAGAACCCACCCGTCACCGCCCTAGTGACCGCCCCCAAGGTGGTGAGCCTGAGTGAGTTGCCCCAGGTGGTGTACTTCGATGCCCCAGTGACCTTGGGTACGGGCCGCAGGAAAAAGGTGGTGGGTTCGGAGGTGGGGATGTTGTTCGATGTGAGGGCGGCCTAGCCGCCCCCCGAGAAAGGAGACACTATGCGTGGACGTGCTTATTTTGCGAGTGAGTTTGAGTACCCTGGCTTTTGGCAGGGCAACGGTCTGGTGGAGGTCAGCGTGTATGTGGACGGCTTGGGCGGCTGCATGGTACTGCTGCACGACCACGACCAACACGAGAACACCTCCGTCACCAACGCCATCGAGACGGTCTGCCACAAGGTCAAGACCGAGGTGGTGGAGACCCTCGAGCTGCCCACCGTGGGCGGCTTTATACGGCCCAGAGCTGAGAACACCCTCTGGGTTCATTTCAGCGAGGCGGACAAGATGTACAGCAAGGTGGGATTTCACGACCGGGTGCAGTTCGTGGCCCCCAATTGGCGCTACATCGCCCAGCCTTGGTTGGACGAGTTGAGTAGCCAGTACGGGGTGGAGCCTGGGTTGCAGCAAAAGCCCGTCATGCTCGAGGAACGAGCATGAACCAGCACGGCCTGTGGGATTTTGCCGGGGGTGAGTCGCCCTTGGCAGTTGGGGCCATCGTGCTTCAGCGGGGCGCGGTGCAGTACGACTTGGTGGTTCCCTGCTGGCAGGTCTGCGACATCAGGATGTGGGCCGGGCGCAGCTTGTACCACTGCTTGGCCGTGCCTGTGGGCTGCTACGGGGAGTTTCGCCGCAGCTTTAGGCGGGAGGAACTGGGGGACAGTGGGCTGGTCTGGCCCGTGGCCAGCCTCGAGGAGATGGACGGGTGGTTTGAGGGGGTGGGTCGGCCAGGGTGGCGGATGGAGGCCCAGAGCTTGACGCGGGACGGCACCATCGCCGATTTTTACCCTTCGCCTGTTGGGGTTGTCGAGCGCAGCGGCCCCATCAACGGCGGGGGCCGCATCTGCTATGTGCGCTACCCTCCGCTGCCGCAGGAGCTGGCGCTGGTGCAGTCCCTCGAGGGGCGGGGCGTGTGCTGGCGGGCTTATACAATGGGGAGAGATGTCGAAGCCTCAGACCAAGCGAACCCTCGAGCAAATCCTCACCGAGGACAGGGTTTGGACGGCGGTGGAGGTGAAGACACAGGGGCTTCCGCCGTCGGCGGTGGGCACCAGGAAAGCCTTCTCGCAGGTTGACTTGAAGCTGATCTACGCCTACAAGCAGGACTGGACGCTGGCCGAGCTGAAGCGCTACGGCCTGCCGCTCTACTGGAACAAGGGGTGGCTCGAGCGGGCGCTCAAGGGCAAGACCCAGGAGGAGGTCGCCAGGGAGGCGGGCTGCTCCACCGCCGTGATCGGCCAGTGGGCCAAGCGTCACGGACTCCTGCCGCAGCGGGCCAGGCGGGGGACTTACGTCGGCAGGGAAGGGGAGATCAAGTCCGCCTTCAAGGAGAACCCCGGCGGCGGCCACAAGGCGGTGTCGGAAAGGCTGAACGTCCCGCTCAACAAAGTGCATCAGGTGTTGCGCCGCCCCAAGACCGCCGAGCGCGTTCAGGTGGTGGTTCGCCTCGAGGACGCATGGCTCGAGCAGATGGATCAGAGGCGCGACGAGCATCTCAGGACGCGAACCGACTGGGTTGAGGACGCACTGCAAGACTACCTGCAAGGCGGGGATCGGGGCGGCCTCGAGCTCGCCGAAGGCCGTAAGTTCTCCAAGGTGAAGCTGTACGTAGACGCGAACCTTTTGGCCGAGCTGAAGCGGCGAGGACAAAAACAGACGCAGACCATAAGGGCCGCTATAGCGAAGGGCCTCGAGAAAAAGCAGAGGTAGCGACCTGCTCACAAGTCGGGCAAGAACCAGGATGCGCTGGTCGGCGGCACCCCTACGCTTTAGTTTGACTGGCCGCTGGCTGTGCCAAAAGGCCGCGCACAGGCATGGTTTGGCTGACGAGCCGGGGGCATTCGCCACCACAACGCGATGGCTAGGCGAGGCTCGAGCCGAGGCCGGGGCGTGTCTCCGGCGGCGGCGCACGGTCGGGGTTCGGGCGCGTCGAGGTGCCGCCCGGCGGCTCGGGGCGGCGGGAACTGGGGTACGTTCGGCGCGGCGGGCGTGTGATAAGTTGATAGTGATATGCCCGTATCAACACCGGCGGACGCCGAGGCCTGCGAGACCAACGTCCTTCACCCTGCGGCGGTGGCGATGGCCAGGGGCGCGATGCCCCCGGCGGAGCTGATCGGCGGGGCGTCCGAACTCCTCAAGGCCGTGGCCGACCCCACCAGGATGCGCATCCTGGTGGCCCTGCAAGCGGCGGGCGAACTCTGCGTCTGCGACCTCTCGGCGGTGCTGGGCATGAGCGACTCGGCGTCGCTCGACAATGTGCTCGAGTATTTCGTGATGGCGGGGATGAGCCTGCCGCACGCTCTGGCAATGCTCGTGCCCGAGTCGTTCAACGACCGCAACCCGATTTCGCCGGGGCTGAAGGCGTTCTACGAGTATCATTCGAT
>NZ_CALMCQ010000153.1 GCF_937863175.1 uncultured Meiothermus sp.
GATGGGCAGGTCGGCCCCGGTCTCCAGATCCCAGAAGTGCAGGGCTTTAGCGGTGTAGATACCCTCCACCACCGACTTCTGGGCTTGAATCCGGGCCAGTGTCTCGCCCTGCACCAGACGTTCCCCGGCGCGACGGTTGCGTGAGAGGGGGCTGCTGGCGGTAGCGATCAGGTCGCCGAGGCCCGAAAGCCCCATGAAGGTGGCGTCCTGGGCGCCCTGGGCCACCCCAAATTTGATGATTTCGCGCAGTCCACGGGTGATGAGGGAGGCCTTGGCATTGTCGCCGAGCTTAAGCCCATCCACCATCCCGGCAGCCAGGGCAATCACGTTTTTGAGCGCGCCGCCCAGTTCCACCCCCACCAGATCCGAGGAGGTATAGACCCGGAAACTCGGCCCACTGAAGACCTGTTGTACCTGCCGGGCAAACTCCGAGTCCTGGCACGCCACCACCGAAGTCGCCGGCAAAAACCGTGCGATTTCTTCGGCCAGGTTGGGGCCGGAAAGCACCGCTATCCGCGAGACCCCGGTCACTTCCTCTATCACCTGGCTCATGCGAAACAGGTGATGGTCGGTGAATTGCAGGCCCTTGGTCACCGAGACATAGGCTTTTGCCTTGGGCAACACCTCAAGCGTTTGCCGAATGGCCTTGGAAGGAACCGCCACCACTGCAAAGCTGGCATTTTGCAGGGCTTCCTCGGCGTCGGCGGTAGGGTAGAGGTTTTCGGGGAAGCGCACCCCCGGCAGATACTCGCGGTTCTGCCGCTCCAGGCGCATGGCCTGGGCCTGTTCGAGCCGCCGCGCCCAGAAATAGACCGGGATGCCCCTGGAGGAGGCCAGCAAAGCCAGGGCCGTACCCCAGGCCCCCGCTCCAATTACCGCAATGGGGCTATGCATGGTCCCGCCAGCTTTCTGCGGCTGAGGTTCATTCAGGGTCATGGAGTAAGGCATATCGAGAATAATAGCTGAATCCGCTGCGGCTCATGATCGTGCTCTCGAGGCTTTGGGAGAACCTGGCAAGTGCATCCTTCAACGCAGGCGAAATCTCTGACACGATTCTTCGCATACTACAGCGTGTACGCATCGGCTGCGTAAAGCGGTCAAAAACCCGCTAGGGGCGCATCAGCATCAGCAGGGAGAAAGACTCGTACCAGGCCCCAAGCAACAGGAAAAAGGCCCCCAGATAGACCATCAGGCCCAGCGCCCGCAGGCCCGCCCGATACCCCTCAGCCCGCAGGGTCTTGAGCATTAACACCATGCCGCCAAAGGTGGCCAGAATGTAGGCTTGCAACTCGATTACGATGGTAGGCAGGTGCAGCAGATAGTTGACCAGAGGAAAGGCTACTGGGGAGAGGGCAAACCCCAGCACAAAGTAGCGCATGGCATTGAATAATAGCGCTGGAATTCCCAGCAATAGCCCAGGTAGTGCGGTGGTTAGAATCAGTCCATTGACGAAATTCCAGTAGAAAATCACGATGGCCAGACCCAGCACCCCACCCCCCAAAGCCCCGCCAATACCAATCTGTTCCAGGCTACCCCGTACGATCTCCTGCACCAGCTTGACCAGCTGGGGGTTGGCATAGGCTACCAGTCCACCCAGAGCAAACAAGCCATAAAGGCCAATATTCATGCCCATGTAGAGTCCACGGTATTTCCGCACCAGCGCCCAGCCCTCACTCCACCAGCGGGCCAGCGCATTGTTGCCCCGCAGGGCCACCAGCCAGCCCAGCGAAAAGGCTACAAAAAGCACCCAGGATAGCGGGTTTTTGATCCAGGCCGGCAACAGGCCTCCCTCCGGCACAAAACCAATGCGGGTCACCTCGCCCTCGCGGAGGGTCACACGAACATCGCCGCCGCGCCCGGCAACGGTCGCGGGAAATTTGACGATGGTTCCAACTGGAGTCAGTTCTTCCTGGGGTTCATTGAGGTTAACGGAGAGATTGCGGGGGGGTGGGGCAAAGGCAAAGCTGCGCTCGAGTATCCGCACCGCCTCCTCGGCAGGCTTGCCCACCGCCTGCGAGGGATCTACCGTGTATTTTCCTGCCTGCCAGTCCTGGATAGCCTGCCGGGCTATCTCGAGGTTGCCCTGGGCAAGGGAGAAAGAAGCGATAGGAAGAACCAGGGCCACCAGCAACACCAAGAACCGTCGGTTGGCCACCGGCAGTTTGTAACCCGAAACATCGTTCATACACCCACAGCCTACTTCTTCTACTCTAAACTTCCTGTAAGGGCAGACCCCGTTGACACAAAGGGCAGGAGTCCGGGGCATAGGTGGGAAAATCAAGTTGGGTGAGCGAGTGAAACGGCACCCCAAACTCAGCCCGGCCCGCACTCCGGTCTACGATGGAGCCCACCGCAGCACACCGGCCTCCCCTGGCCTCGGCAGCCTGAATCGCCTGCTGCACCGAGCTGCCAGTAGTGACCACATCCTCCACCGCCAGGAAGCGTTCACCGGGGTGGATGGTCAGCCCCTCGCGTATCCACATTCCCCCTTTGCCATCCTTCTCGGCAAAGAGCGCCCGCACCCCCAGGGCTTTGGCGGTTACGAAAGCCAGCACCACCCCCCCCATGGCCGGGCCAATCACAAACTGGATATCCAGTTCCTCAAATAGCTCGCCCAGAGCCTGCCCCACCGCCTCGGCATAGAGCGGGTGTTGCAGCAGGGTGGTTGACTGCAAAAACTTGGGGCTGTGCCGGCCCGAGCGCAGCAAAAAATGCCCTTCCAGCAAGGCCCCGGTTTCTTGGTAGAGGTTGAGGATGTCCACAAAATCAATCCTACTCGAATTTGCTCGAGCGCCATCCAGCCTGGTGAGCACTTTACTGACTGCTAAAGTCCGGCCTGGCTATTCAAACAACCCCGCCTGCACCGCTCTTCCCGGAACCCGAAAGTGCTCGGTGGTCAGCTTGCGCCCTGGCCGGGGCAAGCCGGCTTGTTTGCAGGCCGCCTTGTGCAGCTGGGCAATTTGTTCGGCAAAAATACCCTCGCCGGTCATGCGGTAGCCAAAACGAGGGTCGTTGAGGCGTCCCCCGCGCAAGGCTTTGATGCGGCCCACTACTTTGTTCTTGCGCTCGGGGTAGTGACGCTCGAGCCAGTCCAAAAACAAATCCTTCACCCCATAGGGCAGATGCACGATGTTAAAACCCACCCAACCAGCCCCGGCATCGGCAGCCGCCTGCACCAGCCCTGGAATCTCGTGGTCGGTCAGGCCGGGGATGACTGGGGCGGTCATCACCCCCACCGGAATGCCCGCACTGGCCAGCATCTCCACGGCTTTCAGGCGGCGCCCGGGCGCCGAGGTGCGGGGCTCCATCAGTCTGCGGAGTTTTTCGTCCAGAGTGGTGATGGAAAGGGCCACCGAAACACAGTCCCAGGCGGCCAGTTCCCTGAGCAGGTCAATATCGCGGGTCACAAGATAGTTCTTGGTAATCAAGCTAACCGGGTTGCGAAAGTCCAGAAATACTTCCAGGCACCGCCGGGTGAGTTCAAACTGCCGCTCGGCGGGCTGGTAGATGTCGGTCACACCGCTAAACATCACAATCTGGGGCTTCCACCTCCTGCGGGCCAGCTCGTTACGCAGCAACTGGGGCGCATCCAGTTTGACCATAATCCGACTCTCGAAGTCCAGCCCTGCCGAAAAACCCAGGTATTCGTGGGTGGGGCGGGCGTAGCAGTAGGCGCACCCGTGAGCGCAGCCCCGGTAGGGGTTCACCGAAGCGCTCAGGCCGATATCGGGAGAGTCGTTGTAGGTGATAAGCGAGCGGGATTTGTCGTGGAAATACAGGGTCTCGGTTTTCAAATCCACCGGCTCGAAATACTCGTCCAGAGGGTCGAACGAAACCTGCACCCGCTCGAAGCGGTTGGAAGGGTTGGTGGCCGCCCCGCGCCCGACCAGGATCTTATGGGTTTTGGGGTCAGGGTACATGATAAAAATCGTAGCATATTTTCACTTGATTTTTTGTTATTTACGTAATAGGCTTGTGCCCAGGCAAGACCCTGGACAACTGGACGTCTGGGTTGGACAGAGCCTGGCGTATCTCGCCATCCTACCCGCCAAAAAGGAGGCAGCCGTGAGTGGTTTTGATCCGGTGTTTGAGCAACTCAAGACCATCATGAAGCCTTACCAAAATGAACTGGTAGTCAAGACCGATGAGCCAGGCCACTACTCCCTTAACACGCCTTTCAAACGCCCGGATAGCTACGTACTGTGGTTCGGCGGGGTGCAGATCAAGAAGAACTACGTCAGCTACCATCTGATGCCGGTTTATGGCTATCCTGAGCTTTTGCAGGGCATCTCGCCCGAACTCAAAAAGCGCATGCAGGGCAAGTCGTGTTTCAACTTCAAAAAGCTTGACGACGCACTGCTGGAAGAGTTGAAGGCCCTCACCCAAAAAGGCTTTGAGTGTTTCAAGCATGAGGGGTTGGTCTGACTCGAGGAGACCTCACCGTTTGGACAGAATCCCCTCCATCCAGCAAAATAGGCAGCATGGCTCGTGCGCTCTACCTTCCCGGCGGGCCTGCGCCGCCCGATGCACAACCGCTGCCTGAAGTTCCTTTGCTGATCCTGGTGGGCTTGACCGGGGTGGGCAAAACCAGCCTGATCGAACACCTGGGTTTTGCCACCCTGCCCGACCGGCGGGAACTGGTAGATCACTACGTTTTCCCCCTCTATGGCTATACTGCTGAGAGCCAGCTTGACCGTAGCCAGCGGTTTGCCCTCACGCGGCGCTTTCGCCAGGAACACCCCGGAGGGGTAGCGGAAATCCTGGTTCAGGGCCGCATAGTTCCCACCTGGCCCCTTCTCTTCGACGGCCTGCGCGGCGAGAACGAGGTGCGCTTCGCACTAAAGCACCTGCCCAGGTGTTACTTCATCGTGCTGGAGGCCCGCGACCTGACCCGCCTCTCGCGCTTGCTCGAGCGGGGCGACCCGTTTGATCGGGTGCGCGTGGATTCCAGTGACCTCTCCCACCTACGGGAACTTGCTAAAGGGGTCTTGAGCGAAAGTGAACTCGAGGTAGCCTTACGGTGGAATGTTTCGACCCGGGAACTCTCCGCCAAGCTCAAGATCGTAGCAGAGGAGCGCAAAAACTATGATCCCGCCGGAACCCGGCGGGTTTTACAGGGTTCGCCCAGAGCCTTATTTCTGGATACCGAGACCCTGAGCGTTGCGCAAGAAGCGGCTGCCATTGGCAGGTTTGTGGAGCAGACTCATGCCTAGTATCAAGCGCATCACCCCCCGTTCGTTTCGCTTACCGCTCAAGGGTAAGTTGCGCTGGGGCAAAGCCTCGGAACTAGCGGCTCTGGAGCATCTGCTGCTGGAGGTAGAGCTGTCCGATGGCTCGATAGGCCGGGCCGAAATTCCCCCGCGCCCGACCATTTACGGCGAGACCGCAGGCACCATCCTGGCCGCACTGGAGTATCTGGCCCCGCAGTTGCTTGGACTCGAGGTCGAGGACACCGAGGCGGTGCAAAACGTTCTGCACCACTTTCCCAACAACCCCACCACCAAAGGCGGGCTGGATATCGCACTGTGGGAAGCCTGGGCCAGGAGTGAGGGGCAGGAACTCTGGCAGGTTCTGGAGCCCCAGCAAGAGCGGATCCGAGTGAGCTATATCCTGGGCATTGCCGACGAGGCCGAGATGCGGGCCGAGGCTCGAGCGGTCTATGCAGCCGGGGTACGGGTGTTGAAGGTGAAAGTAGGCCGCGATCTGAACGATGATTTGGCCCGCATTGCCGCCCTCACAGAGCAACTGCCCGATGTGGAGCTTTATGCTGATGCCAACCAGACCCTATCCCCCCAGGAAGCCGAGACCTATCTTCGACTCTGGGCCGAGGCTGGACTGCTATTTGTGGAAGAACCCCTGCCCATTTCCGAAGTGCTGGCCCGAAAGCGGTTACGCGGAGCGGCCATTTTGCCGATCATTGCCGATGATTCAGCCTTTACCCTGAGCGATCTGTGGCGAGAGGCGCAACTCGACACCTACGATGTTTTGAATCTCAAGCCCGCCCGCACCGGCTATACCCAGACCCTGGAGATGCTGGCGCTCAACCGTGCCGAGGGCAAAAAAGCAATGGTGGGGTCGCAAGCCCTGTCCAGCTTCGGAGCTTACCAGTCGGCCCTGATGGCTTTCCAGGAGGGGGTGAGCGAACCCAGCGAACTGGCCTTCCACCTTAAGGCCGAAGGGGGTTTCTGTGAGTTTCCGGCCCTGCGGGAGGGCTGGCTATACTGGGAAGACCTGGCACAGTGCCGCTTCGACCTCGAGGCCTTCGAGCAGTATGCACAAACCCGGCGGTAGAGTCCTATGACCCCCCTTCTGCTTCCCGAGCGCATCCTCCAGGTGTTGCGGGTCATCTGCCCCATCCTGAACGATGCCAGGGTGGACTGGGCGGTGAGCGGGAGTCTGGCCCTGGCACTGCATGGGTTGCCGGTCGCACCCAAGGATATAGACCTCCTGACCGACCGGGTGGGGGCCGAACAAATGGCCCAGTTGCTGTCCGAGTACCTGGTCTACCCCCCTGGTATGCACCTGGGGGTTCGGCTGGTGCGCTCGTATATGGCCCAGTACAGGATTCGTGACATTGTGGTGGAGGTAATGGGCAACCTGGAGTTCCAGACCCTTAATGGGCGCTGGAACCCCGGGCCAGACTTCCGCCTTAAACAACTACGCACCGACTACCTGGGCCTGAGCATTCCGATTGTTTCGCTGGAATATTTGCTCGAGTTCTATACCCAGCTCCAACGTCCGGGCCGGGTTGCGCTAATTGAAGCCAAACTTAAACTGGGGTCGGAAGAGGGCCGGTAATCTTTGGCGTCTGGCTACAGAAGCTCCAGCGCGTAGGTCATGACAGCACCGGTCTGCCTGAAACCCAGGCGTTTGTAAAGGGCTTGAGCGGCTTTTTCGTGGTCGTGGGCACGCACCTGCAGGAACCTGATCTGAGGGTTGCTGAAGGCCCGCTCGGTAGCCACGCCCAGCAGCGCCCGCCCCAGGCCCTTGCCTCTGGCCTCGGGCACCACCCCGATATAGGCTATTTCGGCCTTGGTATCGTCGAGTTCCAGTTCGGCCATGCCTACGGGTTCCCCATTTTTACCCGTGTGGTAGGCCATAAAGAGTTCGACCTCGGAGCCCAAAAAGTGCTGGCGCAGTTCTTCGTCGGTCCAGTGCAAGCGCAGGCTCCAGCCATCGTCGGCGCGGCTGTAGAGGTCACGGTAGACCTGGGGGTCGCAGGGTTCGGCCAGTTTGATTTTGAACCCCGGGGGAACCGGGTAGGTCAAATCGGTACGATCAATGCAGTAAAAGTAGGTGGTGTGCTCGGCAGAAAAACCCACCTGCTCCAGTAATTGACGGGCATGGCGGTTGCTGGCCTCGGGGAAGGCATAGAGGGTTGGG